>DMOT01000015.1 GCA_003456765.1 Bacillota bacterium | reverse complement strand
CGCAGCATCAGGCGGAAGAGAATAAGGAGCATTGCTCAATTGGCCTAGCTCTAGGCGCAAACTGCCAGCGCTATTTACATGTAATGCTGTATAGTGCCAGCCCGCCGGGGTATTCTGACGCATGACCGATATTCTGTCATTGCAGGAAGCGCGCATGCGGTGGCGAATACAAAACGGTGTGGGGCTTTGTCCTTTCGTACTAGAGCCGCCACTGAATGGGCTTGGAAAGGGGACGGGTCATGGATACCAAGCAAGCGATCTTGCGCCTCGCCGATGCTCGCGGCGTGACCGGGTACGAGTTTCCTGCTGGGGATGTTGTAAATGCCCTTTTCGCAGACCTTGTCGATGAAGTCCGGCAAGACTCGCTCGGAAGCGTGATCATGCTCAAGAGAGGAGCTTCTCCCGAGCCCTCTGCAAAGATCATGTTTGCTGCTCACGTTGACGAAATTGGCATGATAGTATCGAAGATCGAGGACGAGGGGTTTTTGCAGGTCAGAATGATGGGGGGAGTGGACCGCCGCATTTTGCCTTCGATGGAAGTGACAGTGCATGGAAGGCGCGACATTCCAGGCGTCATAGGCGCCATTCCGCCGCACCTTCAAGACTCCACAGAGAAGGACAAGTCGTGGAAGTGGGAGGAGCTCGTTGTGGACTGCGGGATGTCTGCAGATAAGCTCCGCGAAGCGGTGCGCGTCGGCGACGTGGTCAGCTTCGACCGGGCCGGAATCGAGTTGGCAAATAATCGTGTTGCCGGAAAGAGCATGGACGATCGGGCCGGCGTTGCGGTCATGTACGAGTGCGCACTGGAACTGCAGAAGCTGAGGCACGACTGTGATGTTTACTTTGTTGCAACGGTGCAGGAGGAAGTGGGTTACGGAGGCAGCATTACAAGCACACACGGGATAATGCCTGACATAGGCATCGCCATAGATGTCGGCCATGGCGACATGCCGGGCGTGCCGGAGCACCGAACCCTCAAGCTGGGGGAAGGGCCTGCCATAAGCTACGGCCCCCACGTACACCCCCATATTTTTACCAAGCTGAAGGAGGTTGCCGGGGAACGAGGCGTTCCATACCAGGTGGAGGCTGGTACGTCTCCACGGGGAACTGACGCTTACGCCATGCAAATGACGCGCTCGGGAGTGGCGACAGGTCTGATCTCGGTGCCTCTTCGTTACATGCACACGTCTGTTGAGACTCTTGCGGTAGATGACGTGAAGAAATCCGGGCAGTTGCTGGCCTACTTTGCAAGTGCAGTCGACTCCCGGTTTAGGGAGGGATTGACTTGCTTCTAGCCAGGCTTTCGGAGGCTTCGGGCATTTCCGGCCAGGAGGGCGAGGTCCGCGCCGTAATCCGGAACGAGATCGCTCCCTATGTTGACGAGATCAGTGTCGATCCGATTGGCAATCTGATCGCCCTGAAGCGTGGCAGGGTCGGAAAGACAAAAGTGATGCTTGCTGCGCACATGGACGAAGTCGGTTTGATGGTAGTAGGCTTCGAATCCAATGGCCTTTTGCATGTGGCTGCTGCGGGGGGCGTAGATCCGCGCGTGCTTGTGTCCAAGACCGTTTACGTCGGGCGCGACAAGCGGCCCGGCGTCATTGGATCCAAACCCATCCACCTGCTGAAGCGGGAAGACATGGATCGTGCTACTGGGATAGATGCGTTGCGCGTCGACATCGGCGCTAAGAACAAGGAGGACGCCGAGAAGCTTGTAAACCTGGGTGATCCGGTGGTCTTTGCAACCAAGTGCGAACCGTTGGGAGACGGGTTCATGAGAGGCAAGGCTTTTGATGACCGTGTCGGTTGCTGCGCGATCATAGAGGCCCTCAAGGTCCAGCGCGACTTCGACCTTTACGGAGCTTTTACAGTCCAGGAGGAGGTGGGCCTCAGGGGGGCAGGAGTTGCTGCCTACCGGATTAAGCCCGATCTTGCCCTTGTGCTTGAGGGCACAACGGCCCACGATGTTCCTGAGACTCCCGCACACAAGGTATCTACAGTCCCGGGCAAAGGCCCGGCAATCGTGCCCATGGACCGGTCGTGGATGGGCGACAAGCGCATTATCGACCGTCTGGTTGAAGTGGCGGAGAAGGCTGGCATTCCGTATCAGCTGAAACGGACTGTCACCGGGGGTACCGACGCCGGCAGGATCGGGCTTACCAGGGAAGGGATTCCCACTGTAGTAGTCTCGATGCCGTGCCGATTCATCCACTCGCCGGTTTCGGTGATAAACCTCTCTGATTTCGAAAACTACGTTAAGCTTGCCGGGCTGTTCCTTGACAGCCTTGACGAAAGGGGTTTGCCGATAGATGAAGGATCTTGTAAAGAGACTAACTGAAGCATACGGCCCGTCAGGGTCTGAGGACAAGGTCAGGGAGATTATCAGGGCTGAGGTTGAAAAGTTCGCCGACGAAATCCGAGTCGACTCCCTGGGAAACCTCATCTGCCGCGTGGCCCCGAAAGCTCCCGTAGCCGGCAGCGCCCCGAAGCGCATAATGGTCGCTGCTCACATGGACGAGATAGGTGTAATCGTGTCATACATAGACGACAAGGGTTTTCTGCGTTTCTCCACGATCGGCGGGCTCAGCCCGTACCTGCTCCTGGGGCAGAAGGTGGTTTTCGAGAACGGAACTATAGGCGTTTTCGGCACGGAGAAGCTGGAAGACATGAAGTCGCTTGCCTTCGACAAGATGTTCATTGACATCGGCGCCTCAACCAGGGAAGAGGCTGAAAAGAAGGTCAAGGTGGGGGATTCCGCCGTCATACTCAGGGAATTCTCCGATCTGGGCGACAGGGTGACCTCGAAGTGCATGGACAATCGCATCTCCTGCGCTGTGGCTATCGAAGCGATGAAGTCTGTCCGCCTCGAGCACCATGAGGCGTATTTCGTCTTCAGTGTCCAGGAGGAACTTGGATTGCGAGGTGCCAGGGTGTCGGCATACGGCATCAATCCTGATGTGGGGATCGCGGTTGATGTAACCACCTGGGGTGACACGCCTGAATGCGCGCCCTTCAATGTGGTGCTTGGCAAGGGAGTTGCCATCAAGGCGAAGGACTCCAGCGTGATCGTGCATCCTAAAGTCAAGAACCTCATGATCGAGGTCGCCGAGAAGAAGGGAATCCCCTATCAGATGGAGGTTCTGGAGCGTGGAGGGACTGACGCAGGTGCAATGCACCTCACGCGGGAAGGTGTGCCGTCGGGCACGATCTCGATACCATGCAGGTATGTCCATACGCCCTGCGAGATGGTGGACATGAGGGATGTTGACGCTGCAGTCAAACTTCTGGTCGGTGTCGTGGAGGAGTTGGCATCTTCTTCTGGCGGTGGTATGCTTTAGAGAGTGTAATAGGTCAAACGGAGGAATCAGCGTGAATACTGACAACAAGAAGAAGACCAAGCATGTCAAGACGATCATAGTCTCTGATCTCAAGTCTACGGTGTCGTCAGGCGGCTGCCGGGAGTGCCAGACCTCCTGCCAGTCTGCATGCAAGACGTCGTGCACGCTTGGGAACCAGGCTTGCAGGAAGTAACCAGGATACCAGATAACGAGCGAAGGCGTCCGTCGGCAACTGGAATCAGGCGCAACTGGCACTGGTTCCAGGCAGCGGACGCTCGTTTCCTTCTTGACGTCCAGTCTGGCAGCTTGCACTCTGTTGATGAAGCAGCATGGAATGTTCTGGAAGCGCTCGCGTCACTGGATGGTGAGTCTGCGGGAAGCGGGAAGCGTTCTGCAACGGTTGCCGCCGTGGCAGGCCTCGATCTCAAGCAGACGGAAGATGTGTTGGACGATCTTGACACGTTGATCGCCGAGGGCACCCTTGCCTGGCCTGATGATGAGGATCCAGTTCCGTCGGAGTTGGGCCCGGGTGTGGTCAAAGCCATGTGCCTTCATGTAGCCCATGATTGCGACATGAGGTGCGGGTACTGCTTTGCGGGCACAGGAGGGTTCGGAGGGACTCGTAGCCTGATGCCGCCTGAGATTGCATGCGCTGCGCTGGATTTGCTCTTCGATATCAGCGGCCATGTAAAACACCTCGACGTCGACTTTTTCGGAGGAGAACCGCTTCTGGCAATGGATACCGTAGTCCGTGCCGTGGAGCACGGCCGGAAGCTTGAGGCCGAAACAGGCAAGGTGTTGAAGTTCACTATTACTACGAATGCCAGGGGGCTTTCGCCCGAGATTGGGAAGTTTCTGAATGAGAACAGGATTGCGGCAGTTCTAAGCCTGGATGGAAGGCCCGAGGTCCATGATGCCGTCCGGAAAACCGCTTCCGGCGAACCAACCTTTGAGCGCTCGTCGCAGAATGCGCTCAGGTTTGTGAAGACGCGTCCCGACGGCCCCGATGGCGAATACTACGCGCGGGGGACTTATACCAGAAAGAACACCGACTTCGTGAACGACGTGCTCTTCCTTGCAGATATGGGCTTTTCGAGCATATCTTTCGAGCCTGTAGTGGCGCCGCCGTCGGCACCGTATTCGATTCGCGAGTCTGACCTGGAGGAGATCTACGAGTCCTACGATCGGCTTGTTCGCGAGATGGATCTGAGGCGCCGGGAGGGCAGGGGGTTTCGTTTCTTCCACTTCGATCTGGATGTGGCCAAAGGACCGTGCCTGGCAAAACGATTGCTGGGATGCGGAGCGGGGCGCGAATACGTGGCAGTCACGCCGGATGGAGACCTCTACCCGTGCCACCAGTTTGTGGGCAGGGAAGGCTTTTCAATGGGAGATGTGTACCGGGGGATCGAAAAGCCTGAGATAGGGGAAGCCTTCGCATCTGCGCACATATATGCGAAGGAGGCATGTCGTGATTGCTGGGCGCGCTACTTGTGCTCCGGAGGGTGCCATGCCAACGCCCACCAGATGAACGGGACTCTGATGGAACCATACTCCATGGGATGCATGATAACTCGGAAACGCCTGGAGAGCGCCCTGGCCTTCGCAGGCATCGGATCTGGGTGTGACGATCAGTAGTTGGTATAGGCTGCTTGCGCACGCGCGACGATGACAGCTTCGTGCCGGATCGGAATGTTACTATGTCCTCGGCTTGTAGCCGAGGACTTTGACATTCTGGGAGGTGTGCGAATGCGGAACGTTGCTCGCTTGCCGGAGCTTGAGTTGATAGCCGCCGTTCAGGAAAGGAACTGCAACGATGCCTTTGCCGAACTGATCAAAAGGTACTCAAAGGCGATATACACATGGGCCAGGCCTTTCTTCAACGACAGGGTGATCGGCAGGGAAGATTTGCTTCAGGAAGCGCGGCTTGCATTCCTGGCGGCAGTGCGCTCCTATGATCCGAGTCTTGCGTCACTCTTCACCTTTGCGCAGCTCTGCGTCAATCGAAAGCTTTGCAGTGTTGCAAGGTCGTACGGGCGCCTGAAGAATACGCCTCCGGCACCGGTTATTCCGCTTTCGGGTTCAGCAGGGTCGTGGGATTCTGATGACCGAAGCCTGTTGGAGTCAGTAGCTGACACTGACGCTGTGGACCCTGTGGAAGAAGCAATTGCGCATGATTCTGCCCGAAGGATAGTTAGCATTGCCTCATGTGCGCTTTCGTCATTGGAGTTTGAAGTTTTCAAGGGCATCGCTGCCGGGGATTCTTACAGAGAGCTGGCCAGGCAGATGGGTGTGGAACCAAAGACAGTAGATAATGCCGCATTCAGGGCAAGGAGGAAGCTCAGGGACCTGATGATCCAGGAGATAGAAAGGGACGTAACCGCTTGATGTCGAATCCTCTTGTGGGTGATTGCTATGGCTGGAGGAAGAGACAACAGGCTTCTTCTGATACTCGAGATGATAGAGTCGTTCGGAGGTTCATGCCCGGTTGACACTGTTCTCGAGATGTTCGACATATCCAGGCGAACTCTCCAACGCGACCTTGCCAAACTGAGGATGGTAGGGAAGAAGATTCGGATACAGGATTCCAGGATTGCATGCGAAGATGGCGCTTCGTACCACATAGGATCCTCAGAAGCCGCTATGAGGCAACTGGCTATCATTACATACCTTACAGGCGGACCCGCGACCCTTACCGCGATTGTGGGATACCTCGATGATCCGATACGCGACTTTGCCGTGGATGAGCGCACTGTGAGGCGGGACTTGGATTACCTGGAATCTCGCGGTCTTGTGGAGCCTCCCGGGCAATGGGATGAGCAAGAGGCAGGAGCCCGGCCGGCGCAGGGCATGGCCGGGCGTGATGGCGCATCAGCTGCCTACAGGCTGAGCAGCGCCTTTATGCCAAGGTTCCTGTTGACATGTGATGAGCTTGCCGCGATGGTGCTCGCGCTGGAATCCGCACCTGAGGCAGTGGCTGATCCTGAAGCTGTGGCTTCAATCCGTGACAAGCTGCTTGCCAGTGTTGCGCCGGGAACGGATCCAGCCCATTTCCTGGCGCGGCGAAGGTTCACCAAGGGGCGCACTCGCTGCTCTGACCCGGCAATATTGAGGAAAGTTGATATGCTCGAGTTGGCGTCACTGGAGGGCAGGGTTGCGAGGATCAGGTACCGCAGCAGCCGCGACCAGGTTGGCGAAACCCGGAGCGTAGAGCCTTTAGGCGTCGTATACTACTGGTTTCATGACGCATGGTATCTCGTTGCCCGCTGCCCAAAGGCGGATGGACTGAGACATTTCAGGGTCGATCGGATCGACGGAGTAATGCTGACTGCTGCCACATTTGAGTATCCGGAGGATTTCGACCTGTCAGAGTACGTTTCCAGGATGTGGGGTATCTACTCCGGTGAACCTACCCGGGTGAAGGTCCGGTTTCTTGATGAGATGAATGTAGTGGACCGCCTCCATGCCGAGGTGTCGGGGAGGCCATCTGCTCAGCTTTAT
>DMOT01000207.1 GCA_003456765.1 Bacillota bacterium | reverse complement strand
ACTATCCGCGGGGCGGCAAGTTCCATCTCCCATAGTCCCACTCCTACGTGGTCGTTCTTGATGATTGTTGCCGTTTCCACGCAAACGGCGCGTCTTGCATCGACTCGTTCCATTAAAGTTTCATCTCCATAACGCTGCCTTCCTTGAAGACGATTCGACCGGCGACCAAAGTCATCCATGGCCATCCTCTGAGCTGCATTCCCTTGTATGGAGGGTTTTTCCCCTTGGAGTAGAAGCGGCGCGGATCCACGGTCCTGACTTCATCCGGGTCTATGATAGTTATGTCTGCAGCGCGCCTGGGAGTGAGAGTCCCCTTTTCGATCCCGAGAATCCGAGCCGGCGCCGAGGTCAACAGAGCAACGGCCTTGCTGAGCTGCAGAACTTCTGTGTGAACTAGTCTGTCCATTACCAGGGCAACCGCAGTCTCGAGGCCTGATATTCCAAATGCGGCATTCCCGTATTCACAATCCTTGCTTTCGATGTGGTGAGGCGCATGATCCGTGGCGATGCAATCTATCAGGCCGCTCGCGACTGCCTCGCGCAAAGCAGCCACGTGCTCTTCTGAGCGGAGCGGCGGGTTTACCTTTTTGACGGCGTCGTATGAGCCCACAGCCTCGTCGGTAAGGGTGAGGTGGTGAGGTGTTGCCTCGCAGGTGATGCGTATCCCTTCTGCTTTCGCCCTGCGTATGATCTCGAGGCTACCCATGGTGGAAACGTGGCAGATGTGGAGCCGTCCTCCTGTCAGCTTCGCCAGCATCGCGTCACGTGATATCATTATCTCCTCAGCCTCGGCCGGGATCCCCTGTAGCCCGTAGACGGTGGATCTAAAGCCTTCATGCATCTCGCCATCGGCAGAGAGGTTGATATCCTCGCAGTGGGAGAATACAGGAATGTCGAACATGCGGGCGTAATCGAGGGCATGGCGCATGATGTCTGATTTCATTACGGACTTTCCATCGTCGGAGACCGCCACACACCCTGCCTGGACCAGTTCAGCCATTTCGCTCAGTTCCTCGCCGGCCTGGCCTTTGGTTATGCTGCCTATGGGCAGCACATTGACGATGCCTACTTCCCGTGCTCTTCTGGCCACGTATCCTGCCACTGCGCCGTTATCCACCACCGGGTTGGTGTTCGGCATTGCGCATATGGTGGTAAAGCCTCCTGCTGCCGCGGCGCGGGACCCGGTAAGGATGTCCTCCTTGTACTCGTACCCCGGCTCCCTCAGGTGGGCATGGAGATCTATGAACCCAGGGCAGACAATCTTCCCTGTGCAATCTATCACTTCAGTGTCGGAAGTATCACCTTCCTCTCCCGGGATAGCTCCTACCGCAGCGATCTTGCCATCTTCCACCAGAACGCAGGTTACAGTATTGATTCGATTTGCGGGGTCGACCACTCTGCCGCCCTTAAGCAGCAATCTCATCTCTTCGGCCTCCCATCATGAGGAATAGAAGCGCCATGCGGACTGCAACTCCGTTTGTGACTTGTTCGTTAACGAGTGTATTGGGACCTTCCGCAAGTTCGGTTGAAATCTCGATGCCCCTGTTCATCGGGCCAGGATGGAGAAGAATAGCGCCATCGCCTGCGAGCTCAAGATGTTCGGGACGGAGCATATAGAGCTCAGCGTATTCCTCCAGTGAAGGGAAGAGGCCGGCATGCTGCCGCTCCCTCTGGATCCTGAGAACGTTTATGACATCGACACCGCTGATGCCCTCTTTCAAGTCAAAATACTGGCGCACGCCGAGCCGCTCAATCTCAGGCGGCATCAGTGTTGAAGGGCCGACCACGCGCACCTCGCATCCGAACTTGCTCAGACCGTATATATTCGACCTGGCCACGCGGCTGTGAAGGATGTCTCCCACAATCGCGACTTTCAGCCCCTCAAGCGTCCCCTTGCGCTCACGGATGCTGAACATGTCGAGCAGCGCCTGGGTGGGATGTTCATTCGTTCCGTCTCCCGCGTTTATCACTCTCATCCTTGTGTTTCTGGCAACGTAGTGTGGAGCCCCACTCATCGAATGGCGCATGACCAGAATGTCGGGGCCCATCATCTCAATGGTTTGAATGGTATCCTTGAGGCTTTCTCCTTTTTGAACACTGCTCGTCGAGACTGCCAGATTGGACGTATCAGCGCTAAGATACTTCCCGGCAAGCTCAAACGAGGTTCTGGTACGGGTGCTGTTCTCATAAAAGACAGTGATCATGCCCTTGCCACGAAGAGCAGGGACTTTCTTGATTTCGCGTCTGATCACGTCTTTCATGGGGACGGCAGTATCAAGTATCAGTTCAATCTCTTCCCTGCTCATGTCCTTCAGCCCCAGCAGGTCCTTTCTCTTCTCGAAATTCATCGTCGCGCCCCCTTTGCGCCCCGTAACTATCCTTGCGAAGGCAGGACCCGTACAGCAGCCTTGATTTGCAAGAAACCTTCCCCGCAGTAAGCTGTAGGGAAGGCTCATCGGCACCAGCTGCCGCAATTTCCCTTGCCAGCCTCACTGGACTAGTTTAAAGGGACTATTATTTTGGCAAGATTCAACTCATAAGTTCCTGTATGACGACTTTGTTGTCGTTGTCGATCTCTTCAACCATGACCGAAATGATTTCCTCCCTGGAAGTTGGCACGTTCTTGCCGACGAAATCAGGCTTGATAGGCAGTTCCCTGTGGCCTCTGTCGATCAGGACCGCCAGCTGAATCCGGCGCGGCCTCCCCAGATCCATCAGGGCATCCATGGCTGCCCGCACCGTCCGGCCAGTGTAGATCACGTCATCTACGAGCACGACGGTGAGGTTGGTGATATCGAAGTATACCTCAGTGCGATGGACCTCAGGCTGCGTTCCCAGGGTGGTGAGGTCGTCCCTGTAAAGGGTGATGTCAAGCAACCCGACAGGCGGCCGCGTTCCCTCAATTGCTTCAATCTGGTCCGCTAGCCGGTAGGCGAGAGGACATCCCCTTCGCCTTATTCCTACGAGAGCTACGCCTTCAACTCCCTTGTTGGCCTCGATGATCTCGTGGGAGATGCGGGTGAGAGCGCGCTTCATGTCCATTTCGTCCATGATCACGATCTTGTCGCGAAGTTGCATGGGCCACCCTCCTTGACTATTGGGACATGTGGGCATAAAAAGAACCTGCGCTAGCCGTGAGGCCAGGCAGGCACAGCAACATACCCAAACCGATCCTTGTTAGCCTCACGGGGCTACCTTTAAAGGTTGTGCTCGGTCGAATCTGATTCTAAGGCAATAGACTGCTAAAGTCAACAGGTTTTCGATGTTTGCGCGATAGCGCCCGGGCCTTCGCAAGAGTCTGCGGTTGACGCGCAGACCCCAAATAGGCGGCCCTGGCCCGCCAGGCTGGATGTGGGATGGTCAGCGTGATAGAAGCCGCCACAGGGTGCGGCCGTCCATTGGGGTAGTAACAGGCCAGCCATGCAGGGGCGGGCCAGGCACGCAGTGGCAGGCCGAGTGCGTAGTGGCAGGCCGGGTGCGTAGGCGCGGGCCGGGTACGTAGGGGCCCTGGTTGTGGGGAGGCGTCAACCGCGAAGCCGCGGGCACGAGCAGGCCTCGCAGGAAGGAGACATCTGGCGCCTCTGGGGTATTCTTGACAGCCCGAGGGCGTACGGCTACCATATTACTGTACTGACCGGTCAGTACAAGGTCTCTGATGGATGGAGATGTGTTATGCAGCAGTTGCCTCATATTATCGTTAAGAACAGACGTATGGTTCTGGTTGTCGCCTTGGTACTGCTGATACCAGCAGTATATGGCATGCTCAACGCCAGGATTGAGTATGACCTTATGTCATACCTTCCCGACGACCTCAATTCAGTCAAGGGAATGGAGATTCTCGACCAGAAATTCCACTATGCCGACCGTGCGATAGTGGTCGTCAAGGATCAGCCCGACTGGATGGTTCTCAGGCTCAAGGAAGACATTGAGCAAGTCGACGGCGTCTCGTCTGTCTTCTGGATTTCCGATCTTGCAGACCCGGCGATCCCCCACGACTACCTTGGCGATGAACTGATCTCCCAATTCTACAAGGGGGACATTACATTCCTATTGGTCCATCTCTCACAAGGTGGCATCTCGCCCGAAGCGGAGCGGACAATAGGCGATATCAGGAGCCTTCTCGACAGCAATCAGTATCTAATAGGCGAGGTTGTGAGCGGGGTTGAGATGAAGGACCTGGGAATGAGCCAGACGCCTGACATGGTTCGGGCGGCAGTCGTTCTCATCTTCCTTGTTCTCGTTGTCACGCTGCCTTCCGCCGCTATGCCCTTCATATTCATGGTGACGATCGGGGCGGCCTATGCTTACAACATTGGATTGTCGTATCTCTTCGGCCAGCGGGTATCATACATAACCAACTCGTGCGCTGCAGCTTTGCAGCTCGGTGTAACGATGGACTACTGCATCTTCCTCATACACAGCTTCCAGGCGGAACGGGAGAAGCATGATGCGGAGACTGCGATGGAGAAGGCGATCTCCAGCACTGCAACGGCGATTCTAGCCAGCGCTGTCACTACGGCCACAGGATTTGCAGCGCTCGCGCTCATGCGTGTGAGGCTCGGCGCTGACATGGGGCTTTTGATGGCGCGGGGCATAATCCTGTCGGTCATCGCTACACTCACGATTCTCCCCAGTTTGGTGTTGGTCTTCCAGGGAACAATCGAAAAACTTGCCCACAAGTCCATCCTGCCGAAGTTCGATTCGGTTGCGAGCTGGGCGATCCGTCGAAGGGTTCCCGTGTTTGCTCTGGCTGCTGCCATCATGGCGATGGGCTACTACGGCTACTCCAAGGTTGAGCTCAGTTACGATCTTGAGACTACTTATCCCCGTGACATACCGTCAATTGTCGCCATGGATGAATTCAGCGAGGAGCTCGGGAGCATGCAGGAGGCCTATATCGTCCTCAAGGATGTGCCAGGCTGGAGACTACAGCAGATCACGGCCAAACTCCGGGAGATGGAGGGCGTGAACAGTGCTGAGTGCCTGGCGGACGTGGTGGATCCTGCAATTCCTCTGGAGTTTGTGCCTGAGGAAGTGACCAAGAGGTATGTAGGAGGCGACTATAGCAACATCATAATCAATCTCGGGGAGTCGGAGGACGAAACCGCCACTGAAAGGTTTATCGCGGATGTAAGGGATATGCTGGCCGACTTGGACGCGGAGTGGTACTTCACCGGGACTCCTGTTATAGGGAACGACCTCAGGCACCTTACTGACAGGGACATGGTCGTGGTGAACGTAGTCTCGCTGGCTGCAATCTTCGTCATCGTGATGATCGCATTCCGCTCGCCTACCGTATCAGTTCTGCTTGTGGCTGCCATAATGAGTGCGATATGGGTGAATCAGGCCATATCATGGCTCCTGGGCGAGCCGCTCTTCTTCTTCTCCGGTCTGGCAATAGGGGCGATCCAATTAGGCGCTACAGTGGACTATGCCATCCTTGTGGCGAGCACTTTCCGGGAGAAGCTGAGCATATGCGACCCCAGAGAGGGCATGCGCCAGACGATGGTCGAGTGCGGCCCGGCGATTCTCAACAGCGGCCTTGCACTGTTTGCTGCTATCATGGGAGTCTACTCCGCAACTACGCTGCGGGCAGTCAAGGAACTCGGCGTTTTGCTGGCTAGAGGAGCCCTGATAAGCATGGGTGTCGCCGCCATACTGCTCCCGCCGGTTTTGCTCTTGCTCCACCCGATTCTGGCGAGAACATCTGTGGGATGGCCTGCAGGGCGCAGCAACGGGCAGGCTTGAGCGGCATGGGTCAGGCGATAGGACAGGGCAAATGCAGGCCGCGTCTGGAAGGAGAATGCGGAGGAATGGACACAAGAAGCCTTATTTACCGCAAGGCGGTGCGGGTATTTGCGGAAAAGGGTTATGATGCAACATCGGTCCAGGAGATAGCTGAGGCAACAGGAGTGGCGAAGGGCACCATATACTACCACTTCAAGGGCAAACGCGAGCTGTTTGTCGCATCAATAAAGGAAGGCTTGAGGGAGCTCATAGATGAGGCAAAGGCTGCGGTCGGCAGAATCGGAGACCCGGTTGAACAGATAGGCTACATATTCGATGCTTTTATCGAACGCCAGATGAAGTCGAGTGATTTTGTGTACCTGCTCTTCAAAGAAGCGCTGGCCCCTGGCAGGGAGTGGCTGGAAGAGATATCTGAGCACTGGCATCAGCTGGCAACCCTCATAGCGCGGGTTGTCAGTGAAGGCCAAGACGCCGGCGTGATCCAGGACGTGGAGCCTGATACCATAACCCGGTACATACTAGGCAGTATGGCCACAGCAGCCATGCCCAGCGGGGTCGGCTTGTCTTGGAATCCCGGGATGGCTCGAGAACTGAAATTCATCATGCTGAGGGGAATTACGGCAGCAGACCGTCCTGACCAGTCTGGAAGGAAAACGGAGCCGAGCCCATGAGAGATGTTCGCCAGGGCCTGCGAACACTATCCGTGTGTTGCACGACCCTGGCACGAGCGATAATTCTATGAGTCTTTCGCTACAAGTCCCTGGAGGTCTTTTAGGCAAGGTACTTCTTCGCCTCGTTGGGGAAGAGGGCATATGAGATAGCGTCCTCCTCTGTTCCTCCAAACTCCCGAACTCCTTCGCGAGCAGCGGGCATTCCGGGCTCCAGGCCGTCTCCGGGCCGGCGAGTAGTGGGCGTCTGATCTCCTATGGCATTCCGCTTCAATTCAGGATTTATCTCTCCAGGCGGCCTTCCATATTCGCCTCGTATGTAGGCTCGCACTTCATTGGAGATTGTTTTGTACCTTTCGCCCTGGATTACATTGAATGTAGCCTGTGTCCCCACGATCTGGCTCATTGGCGTGACAAGCGGCGGATAGCCCATCTCGTCCCTGACTTTCGGGACCTCTGCAAGGATCTCTTCGATCCTGTTCTCGGCGTTCATCTGCTTGAGCTGGGCCCTGAGGTTGGAAATCATGCCGCCGGGTATCTGGTACACGAGAACATCTGTGTTTACCCGTACCGGAGCGATCAGGTCGCTGTACTCAGGTGTATTCTCTATGATGTTTCGGAGAATCGCAGAAGCCGGTCTGATCTGCCTCACGTCGAGCCTGGTGTCATATTCTGAACCGGCCAGAGCGACTATGAGCGACTCCGACGGAGGTTGTGACGACCCCAGGGCAACTGTGGAAGTGGAGCAGTCTACTACGGTTGCCCCTGCCTCGATCGACTTGATGTATGACATAGAGGCCATTCCGGACGTATAGTGGCAATGAACCTGAATCGGCAGGCCCACTTCTGCAACAAGCCTTCTAACAAGCTCTTCGGCAGGGTAAGGCGCGAGGATTCCTGCCATGTCCTTCACGCATATTGAGTCGGCGCCAATATCCTTGAGCTGCCGGGCGTACTTTACGTAGCCGTCGATAGTGTGCACAGGGCTGACTGTGTATGATATGGTCCCCTGAAAATGTGCGCCTGCGTTCTTTACGGCAAGGGCCGCGCGTTCGATATTCCTCACGTCGTTTAGGGCATCGAATATCCTGACGATGTCGATGCCAAGTTCGACCATTTTGTCGACGAATGCGTCGACCACATCATCGGCGTAAGGCTTGTATCCGACCAGGTTCTGGCCGCGGAGCAGCATTTGCATTGGCGTATTCACAAGCACCTGCCTCAGAAGGCGGAGCCTTTCCCAGGGATCCTCACCTAGATAGCGCAGGCACGTATCGAACGTTGCGCCTCCCCAAACCTCCATAGAGTAGAAGCCGACACGATCTAAATAGGCTGCAAGCTCGAGCATGTGCTCGGTCCGCATTCGCGTGGCGAAAAGGGATTGGTGGGCATCGCGAAATGTGGTATCGGTTATCCCCACTCTAGCGCCATCCTTTGTGCGCGGGCTTCTGATCATCTTGTCCATCCCCCTCTCGGACCAATTTGATTGCGTTCACCCATACGCTCACACCACATTATAGCATCATCACTGCAAAGCGGTAGGGAGGTTCTGGCGGATTTGACTTCAGGGCGGCTACAGGAGCATCCCAGGGCTGAAGGATGGGCGATGGCGGATGGCGAAGACTCCGGTGTACGGAGGTGAAGAAGAGATGTCGCAGTTGATTGTTCTTAACGGACAGATTGTGGAGGTAGAAGAGGCGAATGTGAGTGTGCTTGACAGAGCCAATCTCTTCGGAGATGGGCTATATGAGGTTATTAGATGCTACACGGGAGGCCTGTTCGAACATGGCACGCACGTAGAGCGGCTTCTCGATGGCGCGGCGGCGCTGGGCATTACGCATGATTGGACCCGGGAGTCGTTGGAGTCGGCAGCCAGGCGACTGCAGGCTGAGACCGGAATCATGGAAGGCGAGATGTATATTCAGCTGTCGAGGGGCCCGGCGGTTCGGTCCCACTATTTCCCTGATTCCCAGTCGCCGACGATCTTCATCACCCTTTACCCCGTGCGGCCGATCCCGCCGGATGCATGCACTGCGGGAACATCTGTCATCACATGCCCTGACATGCGGCACGGCTGGTGCCACTTGAAGACCGTCAACCTCCTGTCAAACTGCCTTGCCAAGGAGAAGGCTCACAGGCATGGGGTCTGGGAAGGATTGATGCTCAGGGGGCTGGATCGCACTACGCTGCCTGGTAGTGTCGAGGAATACTGTGATGCTCCGGGAGAACTGTCATCTGTCAGCCCGGGCGACAAGTTTGCCGGCTATGTTACAGAGGGCGCGAGCGCCAACGTGTTTGTGGTGAAGGATGGACGAATCGCTACTCCGCCCAGGGAGAACATCTTGCCCGGGGTTACCCGCCGAATCACACTGGAGCTTGCGAACCGGGCCGGGTACGAAGTGAAGGAAAGGCGGGTCTTGGCAGAAGAGCTCCTGGTAGCTGACGAAGTCTTCTTGACCAGCACTGTGGGGGAGATAATGCCTGTAGTCAACATAGACGGGCATCTCGTGGGAGCGGGAGAGCCTGGCCCCATTACCCGCAGGCTTGCCTCTATGTATACCGAACGTGTAGCCAGTGCCAAGCTTAGGGGTTGATGCGTTTTCGCCTTAAGTGGCTGGGAGCAGGGCCGGTTTATGCATTCAGAGTGGCTGCGGAAGGGTACCCCCTGGTTTGGGTTCGTGGGATAGTCTAAAAATGAGTCGCTTTTTTGGCGCGGGGGTATAATTTTTAGACGGGGCCGGTCTAAATTTTATACACCCAAGGCCGGGAGGCAATATCAGCCAGGAATAATCAGGGAGACTATGGCATATCAAACCAGGAACCTACAGTACATGGCTATACAGAAGCGCATAATCCGATATATTGGAACGTTGGACGGGAAAAGGTATAGTTCTTAGACTCCCCCAGTCTAAAAACTATACCTTTGCGATCACAAAGGGTCTAAAAATTGTACTCTTCGCGGTCACGAACCTCATTCGCTCCCGGGGCAAACCAGACTCATCGCCCACAAACCCCGCTCGCTGCCCTCTCCTTCTCTCGAGGCGAACTTCGGCCGCCGCGCCGCTGCAATCCCTTTTGGGGTCTCCGGCAGCAGCCAAGTCGCCCAATCACGAACTGGGATACCAGCCCGGGTGATTCTCAGAACTCGAAGACCGATTTGATGAGACCGGTACGGCCGATGTTGAGGTTGGTTTCGATCGCCTCTTTGTAGTCTTCGAGTCGGAACTTGTGCGTAAGCAAGTGGGCTAGCTCCAATCGGCCCGCCTTAAGCAGTTCCATCGCTACCTCATATGTTCGCATTCTGCGTCCTTCAAATTCCTCTGTCGAGCACCAGAACGACCCGCGCACCTGGACTTCGTTCATCCATATGGGAGTCCAGTCCACTCCCTTCGGGAAAGCCGCCAGCCCTACCAGAACCATGGTCCCGTGGGGCAGGGTGAACCTGAGGGCATCGTCTATACTGGTGGAGCTTCCGACGCAGTCGTAGACTATGTCGGCTCCGCCCAGAACGACTCTCTTGCCCAACATGGGGTCGAGGAGCTTGGCGTCGAGGGCCTTGGCCAGGCCGGCGTAGTAGTCTGATGAATGGTTCATATATACTACCTCGTCGGCCCCGCATTGCTTCGCTGCTTGTCCCTGGAACGGGTACTTGGCCAGGGCTACGATGCGGGCTTTTCCGCCCAGGGCCCGAATTGAGGCAATAGCTGACAGCCCTATAACCCCGCAGCCTATTACAAGCACGGTCGAGTCGTCCCGGGGGAAGTTCCGCATTACTGGATGGAGTGACGAACAGAACGCGTCGACCAGGACTGCGTCTTCTGAGGACACATTGTCGGGAATCGGGATGAGCTGGGTGTAATGGGCAACGAACTCCTCGCTCCACCCGCCGCCAGTATCGCGGCAGGATCCGATGGAGAAACCCGGAGAGACTGTCCCTTCCGTGAAATTGTAGCAGAGGGAGTAGTCCCCTCGTGCGCAGGCGGGGCATAGAGGATCTATCCCCCGCTGGGCGCAGGAGAGCAAGGGGTCGACTAGCACCCGGGAGCCTGTA
>DMOT01000201.1:4984-7430 GCA_003456765.1 Bacillota bacterium | reverse complement strand
AGGGTGCGCCGCTACCCCCAATCTCTGCTTTATGCTGGGGAAGCCGTCTCTATCAAGATAGAAGGCGTCAAACAGCGGCATCAGTTCTGACTCCTGCCTTTCTATCCTGGGAAAAAAGTCGGCGACGAAAACATCGCGATTGGTCATCTCCGGATCATCGCAGCTTACCATCGCCTCCACTGATGCCATCAAAGCTTGCATAAAAGCCTTTGGCTCAACTACATCCGACAGGCTCTCCACAATCTTCTCTATGTACGCCCTGAAGAATTCCTCGAACTCGAAATGTGCAAGAGTGCCATCGAGGTCGAACATGACAGTCTTGATCACACAATCACCTCGCATATCTTAATCAGCCGTGTACGGCCTCCGGCACACAGTTCGCATGTTCACTCCATCCTCTCGCCGCGCAAAACCACAGTAATTACGACATTTCGGCTAAGGAAGAGTCGTCGTTCCAAGGTCTGCAAAGCGGGGATCGAAGACCACGATAGTGCTGTCGCGCCTCAACTCCGCCACAAGCTCTTTGAAGTCGAGAGCATATTCACTCATTATCAGCCGCTCTATGCCTTCGCTAACATTTTCCAGGGGAACGGTTTCAGCCTCCGCCCTGTCCGTCACCTGAAGAATATGGTATCCGAATTGCGACTCCACAATTCCACTCGTCTCTCCCACAGCCATTGAAAAGGCTGCTTGCTCAAACTCCACAACCATAGCACCGCGAGGGAAATAGCCGAGATCCCCGCCAACTTCGGCCGAATAAGTATCCAAAGATCTCTCCCGGGCAAGACCCTCAAAATCAGCCCCTTCTGCGAGAAGCTCAATAATCTCCTCGGCATCCTGCTCCGTTTCTACAAGGATGTGGCTAGCCCTTACCTTCTCCGGTATCGTGTAATCGGCCTTGTGAGACTCGTAGTACTCGGCAATGTCAGCATCCGACACCTGTACGTCCTCTGTGGAAACCTTGAAAACCAGGAGACTCATCTCCAGCGTTCTGCGGAAGTCCGCTTCTGTCATGCCGTATTGCGTGAGAAATGCATTGAAGTTCTCTCCTGCTGCCTCCCGGTACATTTCCAGCTCACGGTCGACCTCGGCCTGTGTCACCACAATCCCCGAGCGTTTGGCGGACTGCCTGACGAGGGTCTCGTCAATAATATAGGAGAGTACCTGGCGGCCCACCAGATCCGATATCTCACCATAGAAGTCGCCTGTAGTGATAGGTACATCATTGATTATCGCAACTAGATTATGCTTTCCCTCCAGCTCATGAAGCCCGGCATCGGGAAACGCGAATGCAGCTGACTCTACCTTGTCGCTGTCCACCGGAACACTGAAAACCTCAGACGAACCGTCTTTCATAGTCACAACAAGGAATGTCCCGGAATCCTGCTCCGCAAATACCTCCACTGACAACGACAACGCAAAGACACAAACTATGATTGCCGCAGCTAGTCCACGCTTTCTTGCCATCATATCAATCCCTGCCTCCAATTCTTAGCACCTCAGACAAGGGCATCGCCCAGATCCTCGCGCCTTACGCTCTATCCCATGACAACCACCAATTCGGACAAGATTCGATCGAGCCTTGCCCCCCAGGCTGAGCTAGGCTGGCCTTTCTGCAACATTAGCCTGCTTCCTGGAGTCTCAAAAGCCCCTTCCGGCCTTGATCAGGATCCCTACGACAATTCCCAGAAGATCCAATGCCACATCCTGGCGTGCACCGGTTCTGTGGGGAACCATCGATTGTACGTATTCATCCATTGCAGCTACCCCAAGGGCAATGAGCGCCGCAGCTAAGCAGGAGACTACCACACGCCTCCGATCTCGCTTCCCTCTTGGAATAGAGTAGATAGCATTAGCCAGTATCATGGCGAACAACCCGTACCCGAGAAAATGACCGGCCTTGCGCAGAACCACCACAACCATATGCACCTGGCGCGAATCCAAGTGAGGCAGTATCATCTCTACAATCGCACGAGTTGCGTCTGCCCCAAACTCAGGCCGAACCGCCGCAAGAAACAGGAACGCCGGATATGCCAGAGCCATGGCCCACCATAGCCAGGCCCTGCTACCGGAACCCCCTGTTTCATTACCCTGCTTCAATGCAATATCCTCCATCACTGGTTGCGAAACTGCCGATCAGGAGGATTCCCGGTAGATTCGGCTAATTACGCAATAGATGATACCCCCTGTACAGGGGTGCATTGAATATTATGTCATAACAAGGTGAGGAAATGAATAGACGAATTCGTCTCCTGTTGGCAGCGACTGCGGTCATACTGGTAATCACGGGTGCGTCCGGGTCTGCCCTTGGCGCTCCGCGCCTCGACTCAATGCATGCATCATGGATAGTGGCTGACGGCATCAACCTGGGTTGCAGAATGCGTTTGTCAGATGCCTGGAGGCTTATTTTCAATCTCGACATGTGTCACAGGAGCGCCTACATCAC
>DMOT01000201.1:0-4792 GCA_003456765.1 Bacillota bacterium | reverse complement strand
GGAGCGGAGTTTGGACCCGGATTTGCAGAATACGAGTGGATACCTCCCTCAAAGAACTACGGCAAGGTAAGGTGCGGGCTTAGAGCACGCTTCTAGTGGCAGGCTCTTCCCGAAGCTGCGGGCAGCCTCAGGGATGCAGGCACACGGCTCTACAGTCTTGCCCCGATCCCTATCCGGGCTGCCCAGTCCTTTCTTGACTCTCCCATTACGTTGTTACTGTTTGACCTTGCCGCATATTCCAGGCTGCCTGCAAGAACCACCGGGCCCCAAAGGTCATGCTCTACCCCCAGTGAAACCCTGGCTCCCTTCTCAACAACGCCTGAGAGAAACCAGTCGTCAGGGTCTGACTCGCGCGACCACGGTTGCCCGACCCTGCCCTCTCCATGCCTCTCTATGGAGCCTGAAAGCGTGAGCTTCGTCCGGTCATGCGGACGGAATGAGAGAGTCAGAATAAGGGCATCCGAATCAGGCCCCAAAGGGTGCCCCAGGATGCGGCCACGGTATGCGTAATTGTTGTCGGTGTTCTTATGCGAGTAGACAAAATTCGTCAGCGCAACATACTCGATGTTAGCTCCAAGCCGTAAGTTGCCTGGAAGCGCAGGAAGGTCTATGCCAATCAAGCCTCCGACCATGTCAGGAATGAAAGTTCTGTTAGATATGCTCTGTTGCGCATCGTCGATGAAGATCTCGCCGTAAAGCTCCAGACGGGGCGGAGTGGTCGAGACCTCCGGTTGCGCCACAGCCCGAACGTGATCATCGCCGTCCAGAGCGAAGTCAGGCGGAAGCTCCCACCATACACTGAAGTCGGCACCGAAGTTGATGTTTATCAGCCGGTCCTGAGTCCGATCTCGTTGGCTTGCCGAACGTTGCAGGGCGTACAAAGGAAGCCCGGGGAAAGGCAGGTAAAGCGCTGCCGACACATCACCGGAAACCGCGGCAGTCTCGCTAACCCCCACTGTAATCCTGGGAGTCGGCGCATACTCAAGCCTGTGGCCGAAGAGCCTTCTTTGCTGTTCGCTTTCCATGAACCCAACGAATCTGACATACTCCGAATTGCCTCTCCTTAGTCGATAACCGATAACGGGCATGGGCTGCGCCTTTCCCGACATGATCAAGGAACCGGACCTGCCTGGTCCCCACCTGAATGTGCCCACTCCCGCAAAGAGCTCATTCGCATCTGAACCTGCTCCAACAAGCAGTTCAAATCCGTCATATCCGATTTCCAAGGCCGGCACTGCCTCATTCGAATGCCCGAGGAAGATGCTAATCTCGCCGTTTGCATCCAGGGACGCCGCAAGAACGCCTCGTGGGCAAGCCAGCATGGCAAGTCCCAGAGCGGCCAGACACATGTAAACGGCTATCTTCCCCCTCATCCTCGCCGCTGCCGGGTAGGCATGCGCTCGACCCCTTTCAGCTTGTAAACCCAACTCTCGCATCATACAAATCCCTCCACCATACAGGGCATGCGCGCTATCGAAAGATTGTCGATTTGTCCCTGTCTTTGTATAATTCAACCTCGCCGGCATCTTCCCTCTGTCGGTGGCTGCCGCGGAGTAAAAGCGTGTGCACCCGGAGCAAGCACCCTCTTCAAGATAGCAATCTTACAACGCGGAGCAGTTGCGAGAGGGAGCTTGCTCGAAGGATTCTGCCTGTATATGTAGAAAGCTTCCATTTGAGGCTGGCCATGATCCCGCTATGCCAGATCTACCCGGAGCGGTGGCAGCGCAGGCCTAAGCAGAGAGAAAGGAAGTGCGCAAGCTGAAACGTAAGAACATCATCTCAGCAGCCGATGCAAACACGATATTCCGCCACCTGCGGCGGCGTCCCGCCATACCCGCCCTGAAGCACGTGAAAGAGATAGAAATCGCAGCCGACTGTGGCGCCAGGCTCGTCTTTCTCCTCACAGGCACAATCCGTGACCTCACAGATGTATGCGAAAGGGCGCAGGACCACAACATCAAAGTCTTCTGCCACATCGATCTCATCCAGGGGATTGGGAAAGACCCGGCCGGAGTCGACTGGCTTGCCACCCAGATCGGCGCCTCCGGTATACTCACAACACGGAGCAACCTGGCAAGAGCCGCCAAGTCTGCAGGGCTTGTGGCCATCCAGCGCCTCTTTCTGCTTGACTCCGAATCGCTCAAAACAGGAATCGACATAGTCTCCTCGTCCAGGGCAGACGCTGTGGAGATCCTTCCGGCCCTGGTGCTTCCGAGCCTGGCTCACCGGCTCCCTATCAGGGAGCTATCGCCGTTCATCGCTGGAGGGCTCGTCGAGACGGAAGCGGAACTGGAAGCCGTGATTTCCGCTGGAGCGTTGGGAGTATCCACTAGCAAGAAGGAGCTGTGGACATTCGAGAGGGCACTCTCCGACTAGGGGGAATGACTAGCGCCAAGATGGTGAACGAAAGGAGATCAGCATGACACAGACCGAGGAACTTAGTTCCAGAGCCCGCGCGCTTCTAAACGAGTTCAAGGGGGATTCATATTCCCTGTCACTGCAGGACGTCGGCAAGTTCGCAGCAGACTTTGGAACGAAGGCTCTGGTAATCGGCAACCAAGGCTCGTGGCTGGCGCCCACTCTGGATGTTGTGGCATCATCCTTGAATGATAGTGGTACATCTATTGCAGGCGACCGCATTGCCCCGGGCTCGGCCCCGAATTCGCCAGTAGATGATGTATATCGAATAGCTGAGTACATAGTGAACCACACGCCCGACTGCCTGGTAGCTGTAGGCGGGGGTAGCACCATCGATGCCGCGAAGGCTGCAAACGTCATAGCATGCCTTGGGGGGCATGATCCTGACGTCGAGGACTATGTAGGCGTAGGTCTAGTCACCGAGGCCATCTCGCGCACTGGCAAGAGGCTTATTCCAATGATAGCCGTGCAGACGGCCTCAGGCTCAGGAGCACACCTCACAAAGTACTCCAACATCACATTCACCGCTCTACATCAGAAGAAGCTCATAATAGATGATGAGGTCACTCCCGACCGGGCTATATTCGACTACTCAGTTACTCGAACCGCGCGCCGCGGCCTCACTCTGGACGGAGCCTTTGACGGACTCTCCCATTGCCTTGAAGTATTCTACGGCATCGGCCCGGAACACTACGACCTTGCCAGAGAGATCGCTGGAGTCGGCATCGAACTCATCGTAGCGAACGTGCAAAATGCGATAGAGGATCCGAAGGCTCACGGGCCGAGAGAGGCGTTGGGCCTCGCAACGGATTTGGGCGGATACGCCATCATGGTCGGCGCCACAAACGGAGGGCACCTCACAAGCTTCTCCCTGGTCGACATAACCAGCCACGGACGAGCGTGTGCAGTAATGAACCCCTATTACACAGTCTTCTTTGCGCCTGCCATAGAAAGTCAGCTCAAGATAGTGGGCGACATATTCAAGCGCTACGGCTATATCTCCGCTGACATCGACGGGCTTTCCGGGCGCGACCTCGGGATTGCCGTCGCTCAAGGCATGATCGACTTAAGCAGGGCGGTCGGGTTTCCTGCCACCCTGTCAGAACTGCCCGGATTCACAGATTCCCACATAGAGCGGGCCCTGAGAGCGGCAAAAAATCCCCAGCTCAAGTCGAAGCTGGAAAGCATGCCTGTGCATATGGACGCATCATCTGTAGACACGTACATGAAGCCTGTTCTTGAGGCTGCGAAGAGAGGAGACTTCCGCCTCATCGTCAACATGTAGCGCACATGGCGGGTAGACTGAACTGCTCCTGTTCTTCCCAACCCCGGCCTCGTCAATCTCTGCGATGCTTAGGCCAATTCTGCGAGCAACACATGCCTACACCGCCACCAGCAGGTCGTCACCTTCAGACCGCTATTCCCGAAAGCACATCCATTCTCTGCTGGCCTGTTTGGGGCTGTCCGTGATGTATCCTATCGCGTGCGCACGGAATTACGAGAGTCCTGACTGAAGGAGTTGCCCATCGACTTGACGAAGGGGGACTCACTCCAACGCACTAGGAGGGACCTGAATGAAGCCTGTCGGCGCTGCCTTACGCACATCTTCTCAGACAGATCCATCACGACGAAAAGAGGCCTGCATATGGCGCTCCCATAACACGTCCCTGGTCGCGCTGGTGCTTATCGCGACGGTTGCCTTCACAGTTGCCAGCCCTTGCCTGGCAGCAGCCACCCCCGAACAGCCGCAGTCAACAGCGGAGCTGCTTACACCTGAGGAGGCCGCCAGAATCTCAAGTATGGTCTTCTCAGAAGTGGAACGACGAGATTGCCAGGCTCGCCTGGAAGACGATTTTCTGTTCATAACCTTCCCGGACGGAGAAGAGCATAGTTTCATCATCCGGGACCTCCAAATTCTGTGCGCACATAATGAGCAAGAAACATGGGGCCAGATAATCGAGTGGTACATTGACTATGCGTTTACATCTGTGGAGAAAACCAAGAACCTGATGGCAGAGATCCATGGTTTGGACGGTGCCTCACCCTATCTGGGCCTATGCCTGTTCCCATCCGAGTATACTCAGTATGCGCTGAACGAAGACCCCGTGCACCGCCATGACATTGAGGGGATGATCACGTGCATCATATGGGACCTGCCGTGGTCTCGCACTACAGTCGAATGGTCAGAGGTAGATGAGTGGGATTGCTGCATCGATGAGCTTTTCCAGGTAGCCCTCGAGAACACGCTGGAGAAATATCCTGCAACATTCGTTGAAGAGAATCTCCTTCCCGGGCTGGATCTGCTCATATGCGAGGACGAGGGAAACCCGGTCTCAACCCACATACTCGCCCTCGACAGACTGCCTGGCGCAGT
>DMOT01000154.1 GCA_003456765.1 Bacillota bacterium | reverse complement strand
TCACTCGCAGTCGGCAACCCGAACATGGATTCATGGAGCGCCCCAAATCGTTTCCTTGAAAAACCGAACAGTCAATCGTCAGAATCTGGCCTCATTGAGCAGCCAGTACACGTCGGTGCCTTTGATGCCTTCGTTGTCATTCGCGTAATCGAAGGCTGTCATTCCGTCGTGCGACTTCAGCTTGCCGTCAGCGCCCGCTTCAAGCAGCGCAAGGATGACATCCGGGCTCTCGCAGTACGTAGCTGCCATCATAAGCGCAGTCCACCCGCTTTCCCACTCCCACTCCCAATCCTCATCCTCATCCCAGACCCAATCCTCATCGAAATCCTCCCACTGAAACTCGCGGACCTCCGCGGGCCAGTAGCCACATGAAACCGCCGACATCAACGGCGTCCATCCCAGCGGCGACCTGGCGTTCACATCTGCACCCGCTTCGAGCAAGGCGGAAATGGCTTCGATGTCGGCCCATCCAGCCGCATACATCAGCGCAGTCCAGCTACGAATATCTTCTACATCAACATCGGCGCCAGCAGCCAGAACCAGCCCCACAGCCGCTGGGGAGTCATTGTACGTCGCAAGAATCAGAGGCGTCGAGCCGTCTTCCGCCATTACATTGACGCTGGCACCGGCTTCGACAAGCCTGGCAATGACTTGAGGGTCAGTGTTGTACAGGGCCGCCGACATCAATGCCGTCCAACCAAACGCTGACCTGGCGTTCACATTTGCGCCCGCCTCAAGCAAAGCAGTAACGGCTTCAACATCGGAATGCTCAGCGGCAAACATCAGGGGCGTCCAGCCATCATCGTCTCTCGCGTTCACTCTGGCGCCAGCAGCGATCCTGGCTCTCACCTCAGCCGCCGTCCACTCATGATCAAAGGGCAACAGTGAGCCAGCGGCCGAAGCAACCGAAACTGAACACAAGAAGACCACGATCAGGCCTACCGCCAACACTCTCTTCAATCCAATCCCCATCCCTCTTTCTTGATGCCCCTCCGCCGGGGAACGCAACTGAAAGATGCGGCCGAACCCATAAGGGCCCGTGAGGTCCCTGGTCTCGTTCGCCGCGTAAGTTGTGCAATTCTCCTCTGGCAACTCTTTCCCTCTTTCAGACATTGCGTGATCTTTCGGCAATCAAATGTGCCGATTCCATGAAACGGGGCGGGGAACAGATGCCCCGCTTTTTGGGGGGAATCTCACGCAAGCAGCCGAATGTCGGCTCCATCCAACTCGAAATGCGCCGTCACTCTGCCTGTGCGCTTGAAGCATTCAGTCATGTAAGGATGGCATGTGAACACCATGATCTGAGCAACATCGGCAAGATCCGCCAAAACACCCGCAGCCGCCTCGTCCCGCCCGGGATCGCAGTTGACCAGCGCCTCATCGGTCATCACTGGCATCGGTTCAGCGTGGGAGCAATACTCGCGGACCAATCCACACCTGACTGCAAGGTAAAGCTGCTGCTCAGTCCCGCAGCTCAGCGCAGCGTGGGAGAGCGCCCTGCTGTGCTCGTCCATCACATCGAGGGACTCAAGGCCTGAAACCCTGGCTATCACCGACTGCCAACGCCCCCTGGTCATCGCGGCAAGCGCCTCTGACGCATCCCGAAGCACCCTGGGCTGCCTCTCACGCTCATACTTCTCACAAGCCCTATCCAACAGCTCAAGGCATAATCTCTGGGCAGCCCACTCCCGTGTATTCTCCGCAAGCCTACTCTCAGCCGATGCCAGCTTAAGGCTGGCCATCGCTATCTCGTCATCACGCTCCATCGACCGCTTCCGTTCGTTCAGGCGGCCCCGGTCTTCCGCGATTCGGTTCAGTTCCACTTCGAGTGCCTTCCGCCGCTCTTCGGCATCCTCGCACAGGGCGGCTATCTCCTCAGCAGTGTGCAGCAGATGATACTCCTCTGCCCGCTTGCGATCATCCGGGGGAAATGCCGGGGCAAACTGCGCATCAAGTTCACGCACTGCCAGTTTCGCCCTCTCCCTCGCCTCCCGGTCGGCCCTAGCCTCCTCTGCCATGGCAACCAGCTCTTCAACCGCCAAAGATGCCCGATCCATGTCGGTCTCCTCAAGCCCCAGCGATCTTGCGACCGCGTTCACATCCTCCACATACTGCAGCGCACGCTCTCTGGCATCATCAAGCCTCGCCCCGGCATCGATCACCAACTGCCGCGCCCGCCTCGCCTCGCGCACCGCGTCCACAGTCCTCTCAGCCGCATCGTGCCCGAAAGAGGAATCCATCCCCCGCGCGCCCAGCCAGCTTCTCCATTCCTCGCGCAGGCGCCCTAGCTCCTCGGCCGCATCATTCTGCGATTTTGAGGCCCTCTTCCATTCGCCCTCAGCCCGCTTGCAATCCTCCGCGGCCTGCTTCCATTCTCGGTCCAGGCGAAGCATCTCGTCCCAGGCCTCCAGGTCATCCCGGGCCGCATCCCTCTCACGCGCAAGCCTCACACTGTCAACATCGTCCTCGTAGAATAGCTCGCGGCATGCCAGCGAATATTCGTGCTTCAATCTCCTCAGTTCATCGCAGACAGCGCCGTGTTCATCCCGATACTCCCGGAAGGCCTCTTCAGCCTTTTCAGCCTCCCCCGTCGCCCTCTCGAACCTGCTATTTGCATCACGCGTCCTCCCGAGCGCCCGCAAGGCCATGGCGGCCGCCGCACATACCCCCACAAGCACAACAGCAAAGGAGACGGCCGCTCCGCGGTCCATGACTAGTGCCAGAATGATTGAAAGCGCCACTGTGGAAACGGGGGCAAGCCAACGTGAAAAACCCCTGCTCCGGCGGATTTCGTCTCTCGCAGATTGCACGTTTTCCACCTTGTCGTCTGCGACTATGCGCGCCGCGTCCATTCTTCCTTGGGCGCCCTCGGCCTTCGCCTCGAGAACGCCCATCCTCCCGAGCCGGCCCTCCGCCTCACCTATTCTGCCGATTCGCGCAACAATGTCATCCCTCGCGTCGTAGTCAGACTCGCCAAGCTCCTCGCGCCTCTCCTGGAGCCGGCTCAGCCTCAACTCGACCTCATCCGCTGCCTCCCGCCTCACCCGAACCACTTCTGCAAGGCGCTGCACCTCGGCGTCCTGCCTCGCGATTCGCTCCCGCGAGGACCGTATCTCATCGGTAACGCCTGGCGACACATCCACAGAGTCCAGTCTCTCTCCATCCCATGCGCCACCCAGTTCTCTCAGGCGTTCCTCGTATGCTCGTCTTCTCTCGCGTGCGGCAGCTTCCAGCTCGAAGATGGCGTCGGCCAGCTGGACAAAGCTTGCCTGCTCAAGCTTGAGGCGGTGTATCTCCGACTCCAGAGCCAGAACGGCCTCCCTTCGCGCCTCACCACCACTCCGATCCTCTTCTGCAAGGGCATCGAGGAGGGTCCGCGCAGCCAGGAGTTGTTCCCATGTCTTTCTGCTGGCCACAAGAGCCATGAACCACAGATGCCGGGCCTTCGCTTCATCTAGTTCTTCCCGGGCCCGTCTTTCTTCACTGGCCAGCCGATCCATGTTTCGCACAACCTCATTAAACTCCGCCGGCCTGCTGGCAAGGTCTCCACAGAGTCTTTCCAGTTCCGCAATCTCCCGAAGTAAAACGTTGATTGCGGGCACTTTGCCCTGCCTCTTGTAGAGCTTGTCGATGTTTGAAAGGACAGCCTTCCGCGCCTCCGGCAGAGTTCTCGTTCCAAGGCCCGCACCAGCGCTGTATATCCTCGCGCGCACCTCTTCGGAGCCAAGCGATTCCAATGAAGCAAGTTCGGCGAGGCTAAACGCAAATACATTGGAGTAGAGGGCTTTCGACATGTTCCCTACTACACTGGCCGGAGCCTTCGGTTGTCCCCGCTCCGCGTAGCGTTCCACAACGACCTCATCACCATCGCGCATCTCAACAACGAGCCTCCCGCCGTGGCGTCCCCCCAAAAGAGGCGGATAGTAGCCTGCTTGAGACTCCCGCTCGAACCCGAACAGAACCCCGCGCACAAATGACATCAAAGTGGACTTGCCCGCCTCGTTCGGGCCGGAGAAGAGCACGACACCATCTCCGAAGTCCTGGACGTGCTGGTCGCGGAAGACTCCATACCCGTCTATGTGCAGCTCAAGTATGCGCAACTCCTACACCTCCTCCCCCAGCAGCAGGCCGATCCCAACCGACTCCGCCCTGTCCACAAGTGCTACAAGCTCTTCATCACTCATGTCCCTGATGATTCTTGCCGCTCTGGGGTGTGCCAGGTCCCCGGCCAGCATCTCCCTGATTCTCTCTAGGGCCCCAGGACCCGATCTTGCCTCGTCGGCCAGTGACAGGAAGTCGGAGATCAAGCTTCCCCCGGCCAGGAGCGCATCCCTGTCCACATCGGGCCTGGTGAAATCCTGTATCGACTCGATCCAATCGAATCGCGTACCCGGTGCGATATCTTCTCCGACCGCTGACACGAGATCGTCTGCCCCGCCCCCTTCAGCCAGCTGGCTGTGGACGGGCCCGCGCCCGAAGAGACGGAAGCGTACAGCGCAGGAGCGGCCATCGGACGCCTGAGCAAGCCTGGCAATCTCGGCCTTTGCCTCCTCAACCAGATCTCCAAGATTGGACATGCCGTCAATGTGTATGTCCGCAACATGCCAGCGGATCACATCTACCGGGACGAACTCGTACTCCACCCGGCCCCCCGAGTCTACATGCACCACGAAGCAACCGCCGGGCCCCGTCTCCCTGGGGTTCCTTCCTTGAGTACAGCCGGGATAGATAATCGCAGGATCCCTCTCCGACAGCACCCGGGGCGAGTGCACATGGCCCAGGGCCCAGTAGTCAATGCCGGTGGAGACCAGGTCAGAGAGGGTGCATGGCGCATAGTTCTCATGCGCAGGATCGCCGCCCACATTGGAATGGAGAACGCCTATGGTGAACGGGTCGCCGTCATTCTTGCGGAACCTGAGAGCCAGGTTTTCGACCACAGCAGGCTGGGCGTAACTAATCCCCGCGACGACCGCCGCCACCTCGCCGCCGACGGAGACTGGATATGACTCCACTCTATCGGCGCCAAAGAAGTGGACCTCCTCAGGCCAGTCAAGGATCGCCCGCCATCCCGACAGGGCGTCATGATTGCCGTACGCTATGTATGTGTGTATTCCTTGGCGGGCAAGTTCTGAAAGGGCCTCGAAAAGCTCGAACTGTGCCCTGATGCTCTGTTGCTCGGCATCGAACACATCTCCCGCCAGCACGAGAAAATCCGCCCCGCGTTCGATGCAAACCCCCGCCAGGGCCTGTAGTGAAGCTCTTGACGCGTCTATGAACGCCTGTGCCAACCGCGGCGAACCCGCCTTCAGCGACGCAAACGGCGAATCGAGGTGCAGATCGGCCGCGTGGACAAAGCAGAATCCTCCCAAAATAGAGTAACCCCCTCTGAGCAGGAATTTGAACCCTGATGGGTAGTTCTCTGCTCAGAGGGGTTTACCCTCCAGCGCGCTGTTCTTTTCGCCGGGGCAGCCCGGGGGCTCTGTCAGCCCACACTACGGGCCATTTTGAGGAGGAGTCCCGGATCTATGTCACCGGCAAGAACATATCTAATCCCGCACGTTTCCCATTCGATCACATTTCCAGCCTCGGGCTCCAGCGTGGAGGCGGCCCACCAGGGAACACTTCTTTCGTAGAGCGATATCATGCCAAGGCCATCATAGTAGACAAGCTGAGCAACGCCCCCAACGCCGCCTGCAAGCGACGGGCTGCCTTCAAGACCCTGAAGCACTCTTACGCCGGCCAGCTGGTAGCCTGGCGGTATCCATTTGGGCTCCGCAATCTTGAAGCCAAGAACTTGCGAGGCGTAATCCACCGTCATTGCCCATCCTCTTACGCTATCGCGGGCAGCCATCGTCAGGGCCAGCCTGGCCCATTTCAACCGCTCTTCATCAAGTTCAGGAGTGCAATCCAGTTGGAGAGTCTGAAGACGCTGTATCACATCTCCGCAGTAATTCACATCTTCAAGGCTGAGCAATACACCTGACGCCTTATCAATCCATGCGGTTCTCCCCACGTTTCCCGGAAGCTTCGGTACAAGCTTGACCTTGACACTCTCCCGCCCCCCATAATAGAACCCGGCCGACTTCTCGATGGAGTAGTTGCCGACCAGAAGGGGCAGGTCGTTTCCTACAGGCACAAGCATTGCCAACAGGAACCGAGTGATCTGGTCCTCGCAGACAATAAGCGTAACGCCTCCGCCGCCCGGACAGGATCTGTCAACAGGCAGACCGTAGCATACGGTCGTGTTGCCGTTCACAGCCAGGCAGTATTCATGCTCCAACAACCGCAGAGAATACACAACCACATCTCCGTAACCTGTAGCCGTGACCTCCAGATCGCCGATGGAAGGGTTCCATAGCCTGATCACCGACTTAAAGTGAGCCTTCGGCGCCAGGGAAAGAGCATACAACTGATCAGGGCTCATCCCGTCAACCACAAGCGACTGATCGGCTCCGGCAGCTCCATATCCATACATGATAATGATGACCAGGGACATCAGGAGGGCAGACATGATTCGCGGCCGTGACCCTGCAAAGCCTCCACTGCAGAACATCTGCTCACCGCCACTCCTTCACAAGCTTCGGACGGGGCACACTCACCCGTATTACCCTGGCACTGTTTGAATCAAGAGTGCCTCCAACATGGCTCGAGGAGATCATGTAGTGGGATCTGATGAGAGCCTTATCCTGCTCGGCCAGACTACGCCTGAACGCACTAGATGAAATTGAAGCCGCAAACATCACGAGTACCGCCACGGCAGCCGCAAGGGGCACCATAGCCCTCCCCCGAGCTCCCGCCGACCGGACCCGGCCGGCCTTCGCACTGTCAGAAGCACGCAAGGCCTCAACGCGCTCCACCTCAGCCATGGCCTGACAGACC
>DMOT01000155.1 GCA_003456765.1 Bacillota bacterium | reverse complement strand
CTCCTGGATCGAGGGGAGCGGTAAAACGATACTGGCTGGTCTCCCCACATATACGAGGGCGTGTACAGTGCGTCAGTTTATCGGTGGATACATCAGCGACATGCCAATGACTAGCATGTCTCGGGCAGCCAGGAAGGAAGGGGCGGCACAGGGGAAGACAATCTCCGAGGTTGAAGCGCCTATGCCGCAGGGCAGATACGATTTAGTTGCAACTCTGGTTACAGGCAGAAAGGCGCTGATCGAGAATGCAGGTTCTTATGTCAAAGGCACCAGCCGCCATGAGTTCTTCCCCGAAGTGCGCGACTCTACGGTGGAGATAACCTCTGGTTATGCTCGTGTCGGCGGAACCCTTGCGGCATGGGTGGCTGTTGGAGTTGGCGCCGCCGTAGTTCTCGCGGCTGTAATAATCTATATCAGGCGACGTGAGGCTCCTGGCGCATAATTCATCCTGCTTGGCCAATTATATGACTGCGGCTTGGAATTCAGGCCGCAGTCTTTTGGTATTCAGAGAGGGGTGCTTTATGCGAATATTGATGTTTAGTTGGGAATACCCACCTCGAGTCATAGGGGGCCTTGCTCGTCACGTTCACGAGCTTGCCGGAGCAATGGCGCGCTGTGCTGAGGTTCATGTGATCACATGCAGCGCGGAAGGGTCTCCGGATGTCGAGCGCGACCAGGGAGTATGGGTGCATAGGGTTGATCCCATAGGTCCTGTTACAGATGATTTTCTGTCTTGGGCTACGCAATTGTCCTACGGAATGCTGGCCCGGGCTGCGAGTCTTGTTTCCCAGGATGGAGCCTTCGATATCGTTCACGCCCACGACTGGATGACATCGTTTGCAGGGGTGGGGATGAAGAGGGCATACGCTACACCTCTTGTGGCAACCATTCACGCGACGGAGTGGGGGAGGAATGGCGGCCTCCACAATGCTACGCAGCGGCGGATATCCGACATCGAATGGTTCTTGTGTTATGAAGCCTGGCGCGTTATCGCTTGTTCCCGCCATATGCAGGCGGAGCTTGCGAGCATATTCGGCATGCCCGGCGACAAACTGCGGGTAATTCCCAACGGCGTCCACCCGGAGCAGTTTCAGGACGCTGACGTGGACATGGCGAGGCGAATGTACGGGCTCTCTGACGAGGATAATGTGATTCTCTTTGTGGGCAGGCTTGTAAATGAGAAGGGCGTCCAGCTGCTGATAGAAGCCATGCCCAAGATCTTACATTACTGGCCTTCTGCCCTGTTGGTCATTGCCGGGCAAGGGCCTTACGAGGGCGAGCTGAGGAACCTTGCGGCCAGGTTGGATCTTGGAGGCAAGGTCAGAATGGTGGGATTCGTCTCTGACGAGGCAAGAAATGCTCTGTACAAGCTTGCGAGAGTTGCCGTGGTGCCCAGCTTGTATGAGCCATTTGGGATAACCGCCCTGGAAGCTATGGCTGCGCGAACCCCTCTCGTCTCGTCTGACGTGGGCGGGCTATCCGAAATTGTCAGGCATGGAGAAAACGGATGGAAATGCTACGCCGGCAACGCAAACTCCCTCGCCGATGGAGTGTTGCATCTGCTTCACAGCCCCGAGGTTGCCGAACGAATGTCGGCAGCTGCCTACCATGACATCCTCACTGTCTACGACTGGCGCGCCATAGCAGATCGCACTCTCAAGGTGTATGAGGAAGTCCTCAGAGAGGCTAGGCATGCAGAGGAGGCTATGTTCAGATGAAGGCAGTAATCATGGCGGGAGGCAAGGGAACGAGGCTGCGGCCGTTGACCTGCAGCATGCCGAAACCCATGGTGCCAGTCGTGAATAGACCGATGATGGAGCATGTGATTCATCTTCTTGTTGCCCATGACTTCACAGAGCTGGCTTGTACTCTGTGTTACATGCCAGAGGCAATTCAGGGCTATTTCGGGGACGGTTCGTCAATGGGATGCAAGATTACTTACTCAGTGGAGGACACGCCTCTTGGCACTGCTGGAAGCGTGAGAGCTCTTGGCGATTTCCTGGACGACACTTTTCTCGTCATTAGCGGCGATGCACTCACCGATATTGATCTTGCGTCGGCAGTTGCCTTCCACCGGAAGAAAGGTGCGGCAGCCACCATCGTTTTGACCCGTGTCGCGACTCCGCTGGAGTACGGAGTCGTGATCGTAGATGACGATGGCCGGATCACTAGGTTTCTTGAAAAACCCAGCTGGGGCGAGGTGTTCAGCGATACCGTGAACACGGGGATATATGTATTGGAGCCTGAAATAATGAAGAACGTCAATCCGTCGTGTGAGTTCGACTTCAGCAAGAACCTCTTTCCGATGCTGCTGAGTGAAGGGTATCCAATGTACGGCTACATAGCAGATGGATACTGGTGCGATGTCGGCAACCTGGACCAATACCGGAAGACATCCCAGGATATCCTGGAGGGCAAGGTCGCCGTGAAGATTCCCGGTGATCTTGTCGATGATGGCATCTGGGTAAGCGAGGGTGCAGAGATCGGGAACATGGCAGCCCTGCGCCCGCCTGTAGTAGTTGGTGCAGGCGCAAGAATCGAAGCCGGGGCTTTGGTCGGGGAGTACTCTGTTGTGGGGCCGTCCTGCATCATAGCGGAAGGAGCGTCAGTTCGAAGGTCCATACTGTCGACAGGTTGCTTCATTGGATCTGGTGCAGAGGCGCATGGAGCGATACTCGGGAGCAGAGTGAGCGCCAAGGCAGGCGTATCTATCCAGGAGGGGGCAGTAGTCGGTTCAGGTTGTTCCATAGGTGAACGGGCTCAGGTGCGCCCCGGGGTCAAGATATGGCCTGACAAAACAGTGGACGGCGGCGCTCAGATCAGCACGAGCTTGGTGTGGGGGGCTTCCTGGTCGAAGCGCCTGTTCGGGCGCCTCGGCGTGACCGGGCTTGCCAATATCGAGGTCACTCCGGATTTCGCTGCCCGGTTGGGCGCTGCCTATGGTTCGTGTTTCTCCGGCGGGACCGTGGCGGTGTCCAGCGATATCCATCCCGTATCTGACATGATAAAGCGGGCTTTGACATCGGGAATCCTATCCTCGGGCATGTCAGTGGCCGAGCTTGATCCGGGAACAACAGCAGTGGCCAGATATGCCGTTCCTGCACTCGGGGCCGACGGGGGAGTGCATGTGCGGGTATCGCCGACCGACAGGAATGCCACGCTCCTCGAATTCCTCGACTCAAGCGGGATCAATGTGGACAAGGGCACTGAGAGGAGGATTGAAAATGCCTTCCTCACAGAGGACTTCAAGCGCGCGAACCCCGAAAAGGCAGGGAAGGCTATCGCTACCCGGGGTACTGTAGGGAGATATTTAGATGCCATCACTTCATCAGTAGATGTTGATACCGTGCGCGGGCGCGGGATGAAGGTTGTAGCAGGATATGACAGGGCTTACATAGGGGAGCTCATGAGGGCTTTCTGCGATGCCTGCGGGTGCGATCTGCATCATGTGGAGATCGCCAATTCAGCATGGGCCCCATCTGCAGTGACCGACACCGTTGCAATGACACGAGCCGACCTCGGTTTCCTGCTTGATCGAAATGCAGAAAGACTTTTGTTAGTGGATGAGACGGGATCAAGCATCTCAAACGAAGAGATGCTGGCCCTCATTTGCGTATCCCTCCTTACATCACATCGCGGCGCAACTGTGGCTGTGCCGGTTACAGCATCCTCGTCAATAGAACGACTGGCTGCCGCGTTCAGGGGCCACGTCGTGCGAACTCAGGCGAACCCCAGATCAATGATGGAGAAAGCGATCGAAGCCAGGGTCAGAATGGGAGAGGCTAACCTGCCTCATTTCCAGCCGGTACTGGATGGCGTTTTTGCTCTCGCAGTGATCTTTGAGCATCTTGCAAGGGAAGGAAGCACACTATCGGCCTTTGCGCAGATGGCGCCGAGATCCTACATGGCGAAGCAGATTGTTGATTGCCCGTGGGAGGATAAGGGCAGGGTGATGAGGAGACTGATAGAGGAGACTGATGGCGAAGATGTACAGCTCATAGATGGCATAAAGGTCTATGACGATCACGGATGGACGCTGATACTCCCCGACTCTGAGGAACCGTTGTTCCACGTGTACAGTGAGGCGCAGAGTCAGGAGATTGCCGAGGAGATAGCAGGGATATACGTCAGCAGGATTGCCGAGACGATTTCCGACACGCAGATGACCGGAGGCGCGCGCAACCTGTAGCACGTGACAGACGTGTTGTCACGAACCGAAATGTCCAATGCAGTCGGTGGCGGGTGTGCTTGGTCTCCGCGGGCACTTCGAATCGCGTCTGCTTGTCGGGCCGGGCGATCATAAGCTGGCTTGCGCGCCTGCGTACACCGTATAGTCGATGTCAGGGAAGATGTTGCTCTGCTCCTCAATCTCCGCAAGCCAGCCGGGATCTATAGTTGACGCTTTTATGTCATCGTATAGCCGCAGAAAGCGCGCGACATGTGTTTCAACTCTCTTTTTGGCATAATCCACACATGTTCCGGCCTTCATTATGAACGCCCAGTCAGAGCTCTGAGCCAGAAGTAGTTCACGTGCGGCCTGAGCCAGGGCGCGGCGAGTGAGTTCAGGTTGGGGATGCGGATGCGAATTGGCCAGATCAGTCATGCGCCACGCTATCGTGTGAAGATGCCGGTAGATCCAATTGTTGCAGTCTGCCAGCCAGACTTCGCTGTATCCCATGTATCCCCAGGACGACATGGATGGGGTGGTGACCTGATTCCGCGGGTGAAGCTTCAGGTAGTCGGATGGGGTTGCCAGCTCTATCGTGTTTTGGTCATATGCGATCTTGCGAATTACGTAGTCGAGGAACTCGGGGCCTTCGAACCACCAATGGCCGAACAGCTCCGCGTCGTAGGGAGCCACTATTATGGGTGTTCGATCCATCACAGATGCCAGGTATTCCACCTGGCGTTCTCTATTGAACACGAAGTTCCCGGCATGTGTAGCGGCTTTTTCCAGTGCCCACTGGCGTACGTATGGCTCCTTATGATCAGTACGGCCTGTTACCCGGTAGTACTTCAACCCGGTTTGCAGTCTGACAGAGCAATTGCCCATCAGATGTTTGATAGATTCCCAATCCAACTCATGTCCGATATCGCGGTAGAACTCCCGATAGTCGTAATCTCCGGGGTATCCCTCCTGCGCACTCCAGACCTGTTTGGATGATTCCATGTCACGGCCGAACGCTGCTATGCCTGAGCGGCAGTAGACAGGAGCGTACACGCCGTATCTTGGCCGTACAGATGCATTGAGCAGTCCGTGGGAATCGGTGAAAAAGTAGGCGATTCCCGCTTCCTTAAGGTATCCGTCGATTCCCGGCGAGTACCCGCACTCCGGGAGCCAGAAGCCCTTCGGGCCAAATCCGAAGACTTGCCTGAAATACTCGACTCCGGCGCGGATCTGTGCGCGGGTGGCCTCAGGGCAGACTTCCATCAGAGGCAGATATCCATGTGTGGCTGCTGTAGTTATGAGCTCAACGCGGCCTGAGTCTGAAAGCTCCTGGAGCCCCACTGTCATGTCCCCGCCAAGATCATTCCAATAGACATCTCGCGCCGCTCGGAACCGATCCCGGTACATCTTTGCAATCTCATGGAATTGCGGCAGCCACCGCGTCCGTGCAACCTCTTGTTCTGCCAGGTCGATGAGGTTGTTCATGTAAGTTGAGAATCGCGTCTGAAGCAGTGGATCACGGAACATCGACAGCAGGGTTGGGGAGACCGATATCGTGATCCGGTAGGGAACACCTTCGGCTGCTAGGCGCGAAAGGACTATGTACAGAGGGATATATGTTTCAATCAGTGCTTCGTAGAACCATTTTTCCTCCAAATAGTCTTCTCCGTCTGCGTGCCGGACGAAAGGAAGGTGCGCATGCAAGACGATAGCAAGGTAGCCCATTGGAGTTGACAATGACTATGACCTCCTATCTTCCCTGGCTGCTCTCGACACAGTCCATGAGATGCCTCTCTGCATGATCCGGTCGGCGGATGTAGCGAGAATATCAACAGGGTGGTCTCCGAAGGGCAGCGTAAGGCGGACCGAAAAACTACCGTCAGGCCCAACGGGCATTGGCATTCCGCATATCTCGACCCTTGCCCCTGGTTCTGTTGATCCATGGACGATCAATTCGGCATCTGCCCTGAGCCAGAAATGGCGACGGGGTTGATAGACTTCGCTCGGCCCGCCCATGGGGCTGCCTACTGCTCCCACGCCTCCTGACCCGAGGGCGACTTGACGAATGTATTCTTCGGCAAGGGCGGCCTCGTGAATGCCTGGCGACGAAGGCGACATGCTGGGCCGGCATAGCATTTCAATCTCGCGTATCGTTAGCCATTCCTCGTCTACAATTGGAGACGGGCTGACTCTGGGAGTATGCACAGTGTTGGAACGTGCAATCAGGTGAAACTGAGACGTGCTTGTGAGAAGCCCGAGGTCCACACAGTAGGACCTGTCAGATTCGCTTACGTTCAAGTACCAGTTGTTTGCAAAGGGATGAACCTGTTTGTCGAAACTGCCGACTGAGTTATGTCCGTCAAATGCAATACCTGTGACGTCATGAATGCGAAGGGTCAGGTTGGAGCGGTCCAGCTCCTCTCCGAGCTGCCTGCGGAGGCTGATGGCCATGTCTTCTGCAATCTCCCAGTAGGCGTGCATCCAGAAAGGGTCACGAACCTGGAGGACTATTCTCGTGGTTCCATAGAGACCGGGCAGGATCGGGAGTTCGCGACGTCGAGCTGGATCCATCTGTATACCCTCGGGCTCAAATACAGCTACCTCCGGGAATGGTCTGTGTGGAAATGGTTGATGGCTCAATTCCGGGGGGCTGAGCTCGATTTCGGCATCGTTCGTCGATGCGTGTTTCTGCTCTGGCACGATCGGCGCTTCTGCGCTTCCTTTTGCCTGGATGACCTCATCGAGCGAGTCCTGCACTTATGGAACCTCCTTACAAACACACAAAGCCTGAGGCTCAATTGCCGACCTTTACCGTCTGGCAATCTCTTGATTAGTCTGCCCGCTGGAAATGCAGGTTATCCCAT
>DMOT01000156.1 GCA_003456765.1 Bacillota bacterium | reverse complement strand
GCCCACTTCGTTGTTGGCATACATGATGCTGATCAGGAGGGTTTCAGGCGTCATGGCGCGTCTGACATCGTCGGGGTCGACCATGCCCTCAGAATCAACTGGAAGTATCGTTGTGGAAAAACCCAGTTTCCCGAGGGTTTCAACAGGGTGCAGCACCGCATGATGCTCCACTGCCGTTGTTATCACATGCGATTTTCTCCCGCGCATAGCCAGGGCTGTGCCCTTAATAGCAAGATTGTCGGCCTCAGACCCGCCGGCCGTAAAGATAATCTCGTCCGGAGCGGCTCCGATTGCGGTCGCCACCTGCTCCCGGGCTCTATCCAGCGCAGCCCTGGCCTCTCGCCCATACGAGTGTATGCTTGACGGGTTCCCAAACTTGTCCGTAAGATACGGGACCATGGCCTCGAAGACTTCACGCCTTACAGGAGTCGTGGCGGCATTATCAAGGTAAATCCTGTTCATCTCGGCTCTCCTCCTCACTGTTGCCCCCCATGTCGTTCGCCGAATCACCTGAAGCTCCGGCGATCATGTCTTGCAGCGTAGTTGAATCCAAAATCGACGTTATTCCGTCCTGAAGCTTCACCCACAGCGGATGCGCCGCGCATTCCCCCATCCTGTGGCAAACAGCGTCATCCTCACCGTTCGCAAGGCAGTCGCAGAGGGCGATCGGACCCTCCAGGGCCCGAACTATGTCGCCCACTCTTATGTCTCCGGGCGCCTTTGCCAGAGTGTACCCGCCTTGAGCGCCTCTCTGGCTGGCAATCAAGCCTTCTTTGCGAAGAGCTGCAAAGAGCTGCTCAAGGTATTTCTCTGATATTCCCTGTTTCTCAGCTACCTCCCGGACCGCTACAGGGCCGCCTCCATGGGCCTCAGCAAGTTCGATCATGGCACGGACCCCGTACTCAGTGCGTGAGCTCAGTTTCATCCAATCACCTCCATGACCGCCCGCGATGATCGCCCAATCCAACTCTGGGCAGGATGAAGAGGATTACACATCTCGAACCCTGGCTCCTGGCTCAAACCCGGGTTTGGCTGGGCTAACATAATTCCTACCGAATCAGTAGGATTTACTGGCTCCAGTATACTCCCATAGGGCATGTGTGTCAATAGCTTTCCGCCCGGTGTTACGCGTCTCAGGCTGCACCGGTCACATCCCTAGTCTGGCCTACTCTTCATGAGTCATGAGTGACGTGGGCCACAGCCAAGATGCAGAGACGACAGGGAGCAAGCCGCAGTGGGCAGATTACTCCAATGCTCGAAGTAACAGTTCGGGTCAAAGTCGACGGCCGCTTCCCGCCAGGCGCACGCGTGCCACACTTCCACACCATCCATGCCCTATCCTGGCATTGACCGGAAGGACTGTCCTTGATATGCTGAATCTAGAAAGCAGGCCATACAATAATAGCTTCGATAGTCGTACAAACTCCGGTCCTTATCCCAGCAAGTTTGGACAGGCATTTGTGCGACATTACCTATCAGCCATGAAGGCACCACGATAAAACAGGAGGACCGTGACATGAAACTCTCCAAACAACTCGGCATTTCACTGCTGGCTCTGGCGGCCGTAGCATTCGCACTTGCCGCGTGGCTAGGCTATTGGAATCTCTCAAGCCCTTGCTCGGCACAGGCGCCCCCTGGCACGAAGGTCGGCAATGCCACCCCTGTGAGCCTGGCCGAGCTTCGTAAGTGTGATGAACAAGGAGTGCCGCTTCTCATAGACCAGATGGTCACTGTGGAAGGAGTAGCGCTTATCGATACAGGCAAATGGCATAATGCAGCAAACTACTTCGCAATTGCAGGGCCCGCGGAGTCCACATCCCTGGTCGACTGGGCCAGGGGCGACATCTCGCGAGAGCGCCTTCTCGGCGCGCTGGTGTATCTTCCGGGAACGACGGTTCCCCATGTCAGTGCAGGCGACCTTGTTCAGGTGACAGGCAAGGTCTCGATCAAGGGTTACACAACCGATTACGGAACGACTGTGATAATGCCCTCCAGTTCTGAGCAGATCGTCATTATCGAGCACAACTCAGATGTCATTCAGAATCTAAAGGGAACCCCCCTCCTCACCGACCCAACGTTTGCCGAAGCGGAACCCCTGGAAGGGCAGCTCGTCACGGTCGAAGGAAGGCTCTTCGGCTACGATGACGAGGGAATCACGCAAGGTTTTTGGATCGATGGAAGCCGGGACGGAAACATCGAAGACGCCGAGGGCATGATGCAGGTCAAGTTCTACAATTACCATGGAATCGACATATCCCATCTAGGATTCGGCTCGTACGCCATAGTGACCGGCGTATTGGTGCAGGGCCAGGACTTCCCGCCTTACCACAGCGGCTACTACATTCGCCCCACTGTTCAGGAACTTGTCACTGAAGATCCGGCTAGGAAGATCGTCTCCCGAGAGGCGGAAATGAAGGCGGCGAAGATCCGGTACGAAATCCTCGACCCTGTTCACATGTCAAAGAAAGGCATCTACCAGCTGAGCACAATGGCATCCAGCACCCATTACCCATTCTTGGACCAGATCCACCCTCACTGGAAGCCTGACGGCAGCGGTCTCGTGTTCACAATGGGAAAGCTCAAGAGCGCCCGCAGCACGTTGGAGAATACAGAGACGAACATCTTTCTCATGAACTTCGCAGGCGGGAACGAATACTCCCAGCTTACTTTCGACAAGAGCCCCAAAGCATTTCCCAGATGGTCTCCGGATAGCAGTAGGATTGCCTATGCCGCCATGGAGAACCCTGATGACCTTCTTGGCAAGTGGGACATATGGGTCCAGGATCTGTCGGACGACTCAGAGCCGATGAGGATTACCGACGAACTGAGCTATGATACATATCCAAGCTGGTCGCCTGATGGTAAGAGCCTCGTGTTCCAATCCGACCGCTCCGGGAATTGGGATATATGGCGCGTGGACCTTGATCACGGGGGGGCTCGCAATAGCATCCAACTCACGCGGTCACTCGCAGATGACGGTTGCCCCGATTGGGCCCCGGACGGCTCCAGGATTGCCTTCCAATCCGACAGAAACAGCAATAGGTTCAACATATGGGTAATGCCTGCAGACAACCTGGATAACCCGGCAGCCTGCGAGGAAAATGCACTCTGCCTCACCGAAACCTTGTCAGGGGATTCCGTCTGTCCGCGCTGGTCGAAGGACGGAGCCCGGGTGACATTCATGTCAAACCATTTCGGAACATGGGACATCTGGATGGCTGACATAGACACCGGCGATCTGTGGCGCGTTACTGACCTTGACGGGGACGAGAAATACCC
>DMOT01000003.1 GCA_003456765.1 Bacillota bacterium | reverse complement strand
GTCTAAAGGGAGTTTGACGTCGTGCGAAAGCTCGAGAGTAGTATCGGGGCCGCCTGCCGCTCTGTTCCATAGCCCATATAGATAGGCAGTGAGCATACCGGCTCCGCCCAGACGCAAGTTCTGGCTTATCCCGGCTGCAGGGCCCAGCAGCTGGAAGTAATCGGCGTATAAGGATCCATACGCATCGTCAGTGAGCTTGTAGTTGTATCTCGTCTTTACGTACCAGCCCTCGTGCGCGCCATAGCCTATCTTGGGAAGCTCGAACCGTTCATCCTCCTTAAGGGGTACCACAAGTCGCGGCAAAAACAGAAGCTTCAGATTCCCTTCGTAGTAAGAGACTGAGTGCAGGATTATCCTGTCGTCTACATATACCTCCATCTCTCCAACTTCCAGGCGGTAGTGGGGTTTTTCAAGATCGCAAGTGGTGATAGCACCGTGGGAGAGCCGAAGGTAATCTTCTTTCTTCTCGAGCTCGCTTCCAGACACGTACAGGTATCCTTTCACACCTTCACCAGTCAGCTTCGCCCAGGCGTCGCCCATGACAACCTCACCGGTAGAGATGTTGAAAACAGCGCTCTCGCCCTTCATCTCCTCCTCGCCCATGGCAACTCTTACCGATCCATTTATGACAACAACCTTCCGGTTCATGTCAAACTCGGCATAGTCTCCTGATATCGCAACATCCTTGTATTCAATATTCACATTCCCCGAAAGCACCCACAGACCGATAGCTCCGTCGTAAACAATCTCTTCCGCCTTTGCTTCCACAGGAATGTTCTCAGCAACCGCATGAGGAGAACAGAGGGCGAACATAGACACGGTGACCAATATCGCAATCCCACACAATGTTGAAGTCTTGCTCCTGCCGGCCCCAGACCCGTTGGCTCCGCCTGGGCCTCGCCCCTCTGTTGCCAGGCCGATCTGGGGACGATCTACAACGTAGAGCATCAGCAGTCCTGGAATCGCGAAGGCGAAATTGGGCAGCCAGGCGGCCATGAGCGCAGGGATGGTGCCCCTGATGGCGGCAGAGCGCGCCAATGCCTGCACAATGTAGTAGGCGAACGAGAGAATCGCAGCCGCTACGACTCCGAAGTAGCCGCCGCCGCGACGGGGAGACTTGGTGACAAGAGGAGCGCCGAGCAGAGCGAAGACGAGTGCCGCCAGAGGCTGCGCAAGCTTCAGGTGGTAATCCACACGCAGCCCATGGACACGAATTCCGCTCCTCTCAAAGAGGTCAATATTGGACTTCAGTTCCTTCCGGCTCATCTCATCCGGAGTCTTCTGGCTTGACGAGAAGCTCTGAAGCTCCTTTTCAAGCGAAATCTCCATGGTTTCAAAGGACATGCTCATCTGTACATGCCCCTCAGCATCAAGCTCATGAATGGTGCCATTCTCCAGCACCCACTTGCCCGATTCGGCCCGTCCCCTTGCGGCAGCAACCAGGCGCGGAAACATCTTCCTCTCCGTCTCATATATCATCACTCGTTCAAGGGTGCCGCGCCCCTCGTTGACCTTGCCAACGTAGAAATAGCGATTGCCCGGCGCCTTGAAAAACACATCTTCCTCGACAGCGGGAAATGCTTCCTGGAATATCATCTCTCTGACAATGGTTTCGGATTGGTGAGTGGCCCACGGCACAACGCTCTCATTGAGCCAGAATCCGCCTGCGCTCATGATAGCTCCAAGAACAAGAAGTGGCATGACAATCCTGGCAAAGGGCACTCCGGAAGCCCTCATGATTTGAAGCTCAGAATCGCGAGCTAGCCTGCCGAGGCCGATCATGACTCCAAAGAGCACGGCTATCGGCAGAACCTGAACAACAATCCCCGGAAGGCTATACATGAGCATCCTGACCACAGCAAGCACAGGCACGTTTTTCTGGATTATCAAGTCCACAAGCCAGAAAAGCTGCCCGCTGAGCATTATCACTATGAACGCCAACACGGATAGGGCGAGAGGGCCCGTAAACTCACGGACCACATATCTGTCAAAAATCCTCATCAGTGGCGACCTCGCAGTTCGCAGCCGTCCTGGGAGCAGACTCGCGCCTCATACGACAAGCACAAAAGGGGAATTCGTCGGGGCAACTCCATTACACAAGCAGCGTGGTGAGCGCCACGCTCTCTCTGCCAAGAAGGGGGAGACGCACGTCGTCCCCCCCATGTGTGATGCACTGCTACGATTATTTCCTATTTTGCCCCGCCCTTTTTCAGGACAGCGTCTGTCATGTCTATTCCACCAAGGTGGACAACGCTCGAATCCAGGACAACAGTGACTCCCTTATCCTTGGCAACTGCCGCGATGGCGCTTTGCAGCGCTTTCTCGGCAGGTTCCAGCTGGTTCCTGGCGTATTCATTGTATTTCAGGTTGTACTGGTCGAGCAGGGCCTGCTGGGTCTCTTGATCCTGCCCCTCAGCCTTGGTATTCAACTCTTTCTCCAGGGCACTCTTCTGCTTGAGGATGTTCTCAAGCGCCGTCTTCATCGCAGGAAACTCCTGCCCCAACCTGACACCGTCAACTTTTCCTATGACAGCCGCTTCTCCAGCAGCGCGCGATACGGCAAGGTTAGCCACGCCGGCACCAGCGCCGACCAGGATAGCACAGACCAGAACAACCACAAGAGCCTTTGGCACGTTTTTGAACATAGATGTCATCCTTTCTACTCAACTCGAGAATCAAGCTCAGATACTATAGCGAGGAGCGCCGACGACGCGGCGCCCCGTCAATTATACTGCATAACCCAACTTAAGACTAGAACGTCTGTCCAAAGCTGAAGTATGCCTGTCCGCCGCCATCGCCGATACCGTAGTCGATGCGGATCATGCCCAGCACGGGCACCATGATCCTGACGCCAGCGCCATAACCGACCCTAGTATTGCTAACGTCGAAGGAGCCGTCTGCGTTCCACGCCTGGCCGGCGTCGCAGAAGAGGACACCCTGTAGACCCTTGGTGATTCTGAAGCGGTATTCCGCATTTGCCAGGGCCATCCGATCGCCTTCAAGATCTCCATACTTATAGCCTCTGACGGTCTCGGCGCCCCCAATCCTGAAACGCTCGTCGTCAGGCAGCCCGTCGAGCCCGTACCCGGCGCTGACTCTGCCTGCCAGGATGTGCCCGTCACGGACCTGGTAGTACTGGCAAGCCTCGCCATTGAGCTTGGCAAAGTCGTTGTCGCCGCCGAGAATCCCGCCTGCATACTCCAGTGAGCTGGACAGCTTGTGCCCTGTCGCAGGATTCCACAGGTCGTCTCTTGTGTCGTTTACAGCCGACAGCGTGAGTGAACGTGTAGTGCCGCCAGCCGGGATCTCGTCAGCATGCTCGGGTTTTACAGATGTATTGACCGCATTCTCCATCTTGAACTTAACAAACGCCTTGGTGTTCAGTGAGAGAGCACGGCCGACCGTCACGTTTCCGCCTGTTCGCTTCTGCATATAGTTGATCGGGTCGCCTTCGACTTCTTCAAGCCTCAAAACGGCATCAGTTGAAGCACTCTCCTCTTCATCCGGCGGAGTATACTCTTTCGCCAAAGTCTTGCTGAACACATTGAACCCTACGGAGGTCTTGCCTGAAGCGCCAACCCAGGGCTCATAGAAGCCGAGCTCGTAATTGGTCTTCGTGCGGCCAAACTCAGCCTTGATGTTCAACGTCTGAGCGTTGCCAAGGAAGTTCTCGTCACCCAGTTCTATATATCCCATGAGCTTATCCTGTGAGCTGTATGTGAGAGCCAGGTTGGCAATACCCGTCTTTCGCTCGGTCAACACATACGTTACGACGTATTCGAATTTCCCCGGCACAGGCTCAACTTTCGCCTCTACATCCTCAAACGCGCCCAGCATGTAAATTCGCCGGCGGTCCTCGTTTATCTTGTTTACATTAATGTAGTCCCCTGGCTTTGTTTCGATGCACCTTTGGATAACCTTCGGCTTCGTCTTCTGGTTCCCTGCGAATTTGACTTCTGACACAGTCCATTCCACAAGATGAAGAGTAAGATCTCCCGTGTCCGAAAGCGACGGTTCAATACTCACCCAATACCCTTTCTCATGGTAGTGGGTTCCCAAAGCTTGAAGGTCAATCCTGAGCTGATTGGCATTGAGCTGAGAACTGGCCTTCGATTTCATGATGCCAAGAAGCTCCTCAGTAGGTATGAGTGCGTTACCACGCACAAGTATCTCGTTTATGACCGGAAACTCCTGCACTACAATGATGAGCTTTATGCCGCCAAGGTACGGAACGGTATTGGCGCCGAGGTCCGCAAACCAGCCAAGCGCATCGATAGCAGCAAAGCTTTGCTGTATGGCGCTCTCGGTGAGCTCGTCTCCTATTTTGACGGTCATAGCCTTTTCAATGTCATCAGAGTCAATCCTGCTGTTGCCTCGAATCTCTATGGCAGTGACTACCCCGAGCGACCCCGATTGCGCAGCCATCGCCGAGGAAGGGACCAAAAGCATGGCCGCCATCATGACAGCCAAGACAGTCCATTGCCTCCTGGTGCTAACGTATCTCAAAAATCTCGCCTCCCCAAATCGCGCTGTTGAACCACGATTGTAGCCCGTTCAGGCCGTCATACAAGCTGGATTCTGTATTCTACTCCTGCCCAGCGATTCCTTCCGCCTGAAGCTTGAGTATGGCAATCAATGCCTGATCGTCTCGGGCAACGCGTCCACCAGACGCCCAATACGGCTCAAGATATACAGACGCAGCCGAGCGTCTAGAAGTTTCATGAGCAGATCTCCCGGAGCCACATCCGCTTCCAGGCCAAGCTCCGGTGCAAAGGACAGGTGAACATCACCTGGCTTGCCGTATACATTGGCCATTATGGGAAATTCGGCCGATGCATCCCTTGCCACAATAGAAAACGCCAGGCCTGAACCATCGTTTCCTGAGAAGTCTACCCGGCCCGACAGAATCTCCAGGGGAACACCGTACAAGCATACTTCTCCAGGCCCCACTTCCACATAGCCCTCGGCCCGAGGTTGCCTCACACTTCCCTGTATATGCACTACAGAGGGCATAACCTGAGCCCAGGATTCCTCCCTGAACGCCTTCACTCCACTGCCCACTATGACCTTGAGGTCAAGATCGGCATCGGGAATCGAAGCAGCCCTGGAAAACGCCGTTGTAGCGGCATCCACACGAGCATTGTAGATCCTGAGTGTCCCCTCTATCCCCATCCGGTCGCCGGTGCGAATTGTTGCATCCACATCGGCGAACCCCCGCATCAACGGATGCTCGATTTCCAGCTCCGACCCGTGCACGCTCCATTTAGGCCCACCGCCGGAGACTTCGATTGCGCCTCTTCCCATGGTGGCCCGGACCGAAGAGACATGGATCTGGGCCTGTCCGCCTGGCTCAAGCGCAGCCTGAGCAATTTCGATCGAGCCCCTCAACTCCGAAAACTTCTGGGGCCAGAGCTCGGACTTGAGCTCACCGTCGGCTATTGTGACGACTGCGTTCACGCTCAGGCCCCGGGCCTTAAGGTCAGCTTTCCAATCTATCCAGCCTTCAGCCTCAATGGCATGGCCCAGGGCCCTGCCGATCGTCTCCATCGAAGCATGTTCTCCGGCAATCGTTGCCTTGACTTCCCTTCCGTCATAGCCGGCATTGACATCCAACTCCATGTCGCTGATCCTATACTGTCCGGCATCGACATCGATCAGGCGGAGAACTCCATTGACCTCGAGCATGTACCCATCCGGGCTTGGAGTTGGCGTTTCACATCCAGCACCTATCACGACTCCAGGCACACGCACACGACCCTCATACTCCGCTTCAACGGACCCGCTTCCTTCTGTCAGCGGAAATCTCACATTGCTAAGAGCCCAAACGGCTCCGTCTTCGTCCATTCTAACACAGGCAGATACCTTGAGTCCCTCATAGGAGACGTCAGTGATATCAAGGTTGCCGCTGATACAAGGCTGGCTGCCCTGGACTTGGCGCAGAACCAGTCCTCCGCTCATACTTCCCTCGAACAGCTCTGCCTCAAGCTCGGAGATTTCCATGGTGTCCCCACACAGATCGACAATGGCATTCAGGCTTCTCATCTCAAGGG
>DMOT01000020.1 GCA_003456765.1 Bacillota bacterium | reverse complement strand
CTCACCGAGGTTAACAAGATGGATGTCGTATATGCCTTCCTTTACTTTCTGCTCGTATACGCCTCTTGACACGCTCTCAAGGTCGCATACGTATTCCTGGTCTCCGACTCTGCGTGCGTCGGGATCGTGCGTGTATAGCATCACCCGTCCCTCACGATGCGGCTTTCCATCTGACTGGAGGTTAACCCGCAGTACGCCTGAGCCGCCTAGCTCGATGTTCTTCTCAAGCGTCTGCCCGGCCACAACCTCGACCTTCCGCAATTCCCTATTGGCATATCCCTCACCGAGGTTAACAAGATAGATGTCGTATATGCCTTCCTTTACTTTCTGCTCGTATACGCCTCTTGACACGCTCTCAAGGTCGCATACGTATTCCTCGCTGTCGATGCTGCGCTTGTCGGGATCGTGCCAGTATAGCATCACCCGTCCCTCACGGTGCGGCTTGCCATCGGAGAGAAGATTCACACGGATCTTCGTAACAGCAAACCTCACTTCGGTCTCCACGGTCTGCCCTTCCCTGACCTGGATGTTGCTGACATTCTTTTCCGCAAATCCAGCGACGGCCGGAATCGCCACTACGTCGTAGGTGCCTTCAAGCACATTGGCCTCGAAGAGCCCTCGCACGCCGGAAACCTTGGTGAAAGGCTTGATCAGCGAGCCTCCCTGGAAGAGCTTCACGTCCACCTGGTCACTCGGGCTATCATTGACGAACGCCTTGACTTGCAGCCGTCCAGGCTGCTGGAACTGAACGTTCACTCTCCTGACCTCGCCCCGCTTGACCTCAATGCCCTCCACTATCCGGCTCTGCTCGGGATCAGTGCCGTATGTACATTCCAGGTGGTATGTTGCAGGCGACAGCCTTATCGACAATGCATCTCCATCGACCTTGAGCTGGCCTCGAGATGTGCCGCCGCTGTATACGACTGCTTTGAGGGCCGAAGGCGGTATCCGCCTGCCCCCTGCGTCGGCGTACAGGAGGATGCTCCCGGTCAATTGCCCGAAGTCAAGGCGAATCCGCGTGGTCTCTCCCGCCTTGAGGCTTACCCCGGTCTGGCTGGTCTCGATGGTGTCATTATCAACTACGAACCGGCCCCGTACGGTGTACACACCCTCGTCCACAGAGAGTTTGAGAACCTGGCCGGCTGGCTGCTTCACCTCAACTGGCACGGGCCTACCCGCGGAATCGAGGATCTGAATGTCGGTCCTGGCGGTGACGTTGGCACCATCGGCCCAGACCTCCACCTCAAGAGACGGTGCCGCAACAACCTGAACCATGATCGACTTCAAAGCCTGGTTAAGGGTATCTCTGTCCTTGGCAGAGAAGTAGTGGCCGATGCACTTGACTTTCTCCTCCGCTTTTTGGTCAAGTCCGAATCCAACCACATACGGCTTCATGATGATCCCTTGTTGCTGCAATTCTCTTGATATTGCACATGGATCAGCGCCGCAGCTCTCCTCGCCGTCTGTAATGAGGACTATGACATTCCTTCCGCTGCGCCAATCAGGAAAATCCTTAACCGCCTCCCGCAAGGAGTAACCAATAGGCGTCTGGCCCCTGGGCCGCAGCGACTGCACAATCTTCAGTATCGGTGCGCGTACCTTGCCCACCGGCCCAAATGGTTGCAGCAGCCCCGAGTCTTCACACGGGCTTTTGCCCGGCAGCTCGAAACCGTACACTCTCAATGCGATCTCAAGGTTGGGGTCGTCCCTTAGCCCTTCTACGAGGTCCGTGAGGACTTCCTTGGCCACGTCCATCCTGGACTTCTTGCCCTCAACCTTAGCTGTCATACTAAAAGACGCGTCAACAATGAACTCAATGTAGGTCTTCTCTTCGGCTGCATTCACGCGCATAGTAGGTAGGGCTGCAACGAATATCACAGCAGCCATCAACGCAATTGCGGTCAGCGAAATACGAAGACAACGGGACCTTAACATAAGGCTCACTCCTAATCAGTTTGTTGGACACCAAATCGTTGGGGTTCGCTTAACTTCATTGCAATGGTCACTGGATTACCGGTGAAAAGCCCTCTGGCCTCAAGAAACAGCAGCATCGGAACCTGGTGGGTAGAATAATGGAATCTCATTGAATCTTAACGAAAACGGAGTGACCAAAACATGACCAAAGTACGCCGTTTCCACTTCGCGCGCAGTAGGTGACTGGGGATAGATGTCGAATAACTAGTGTTGACCAGTGAGAATGTCGCGACCTGAGGGGGTGCACACAGTGACAGACTTCGTCGTAACCAAACTGGAGCCTCCTAGAATCAGCCCTGGCATAGTCTCGCGGCCCAGATTGATCCGGAGAATGGGACGGTTCGATGGCGGAAAGGCAACCTTTCTAGTGGCTCCCGCGGGTTATGGTAAAACCACTCTCTTGCTTCAGCTCTCACAGGCGTGTGGTGAACCGCTCGTTTGGTATCAGTTGGACAAGCATGACAACGATCCTGCAGTCTTTCTTCAGTATCTTGCAGCAGGGTTTCGCCGTGTGCTTTGCGGCTTCAACATAGAGGTTCCGTCGAAAGGCTCAATGGATCAGCCATCGTCTGTGCGTTCAGTGACCGCGGCCATACTCCGTGAGCTTGCGGCTCACCTTCATGGCGAAATGCTTCTTGTGATCGATGGGTACGAGGCGATAGAGGATCCCGCTGTGCATGCGCTAACAGAGGATCTCATTAACCTCCTTCCCTACGACGTGCACGTGCTGATTGCAAGCCGCACGCCCCCTCCCTTGCCGCTGTCCCGCCATATCCTTGCAGGCCAGGCGCTTCTCTTGAATGTCCAGGATCTGCGTTTCTCTCGTGAAGAGATCCAAGCATT
>DMOT01000153.1:5524-9506 GCA_003456765.1 Bacillota bacterium | reverse complement strand
GGAGGAAAGCCCCGCTGCGACAGCTGCATCTGTGGGTGTCGGCATGGAGCCCCCACGGACTACGGGAGTTCCTGCACGCCGGGGGCCGATGCGGAAAGCCGGAGCTCCGTTCAGAAGCTCGACATGGATCTCGCTGTCGCCCCCAAGGCCGATTGAACGCGAGAACAGGGCTGGGACCAGCGTCTTGTGGCCGGATATTTCAGCCCCATACCTGTCGTATATGGGTTCTCCTGCTACCTGCACCGAGATATCGGTGGTGGTTCCGCCAATGTCTACTATGACGGCGTTTGCACCATGGTGGCGCGTTAGCGCCTGAGCCCCCATTGTGCTGGCTGCAGGTCCAGAAAGGATCGTTTCTATGGGACGAAGCATCGATTCCTTAAGGCGCATCGTGCCCCCGTCAGCTTTGAGTATGAATACCCGCTCTACGCCGCTTCTGGCAAGCAGGCTCTGTATCATCTCTGCAAAGCGAGACTGCTGCCTTGCGATGCTGGCGTTGAGATATGCAGTGGCAAGCCGGCGAGGGAAGCCCGGGCGTCCGGACAGCCTGTGGCCCAGGGTTGCAGGGGAATATTGCAGATATTCGTCTGTAACTTCCTGCTCTATCTTGAGCTCGTGCGCAGGGTTGCGGTGAGAGAACTTCCCCACAATGGCCAGCGCCTCTGCTCCGTTGTTCGCCGCAGCCTTTACTACGGCCCTTGCGGCCGAAGCATCGACAGGGGCCACTTCGCGCCCCCTGTGGTCGATGTAGCCTGACAGAACGTGGACCGGAAAACCCAGTCCCATGTCGTCAAAGGACATTCCTGGGCCCGGCACGGCCAGGACGACTACGGGGTCCCCCCGCCCTTCGATGATTGCGTTTGTAGAGAGCGTGGTGCTGAGGTGAAGCTTGATTGGATTGGCACCATCATGCTCCTTCGCCACCTGCTCATATGCGATTCTCGTGCTCTCCAGAAGGTTGTCGGGATTTGTGGGTGTTTTGGCGGCCGCAATAACACTCTCGCCCCTAACCAGGACGGCATCTGTGTTAGTGCCACCTACGTCAATGCCGACAATGTCGCAACGGTTTGTCAAATTGCCCCACTCCCCCGAAAAACTGAGTTTACTACCTCATTATCATTACCTTCTGCAACGCGGCTGAATTTGCCTGCTTTGCAAAGCGCGAGAGCATATGGCGTGATGACGGCGCACACGATAGAATGATACATGCAGATCGCGCCAGGCGCGTCGCAACAGGACAAGGTACTGACATGACAATCACATGCTGCATGAGAGCTGGGGAGGAATGAATTTGCAGAAGCTATATACCGGCAAGACCAAGGACGTTTATCTTTGTGATGACGGAAATGTTTTGCTGCATTTCAAGGATAGTGTAACAGGTGTGGGCGACAGAATAGATTCCGGCGCCAATGAGGTCATCGGGGAGGTGGCCGGAAAAGGACGCTCCTCGTTCAAGCTTACGTTGCTCTTCTTCGACCTCTTGCATAAGGCGGGAATACCTACGCACTTCATCAGCGCAGGCCCCAAAGAGAACACGATGCTTGCCAAGCGGGCCAAGTCTTTGAACCTGGAGGTAATCTGCAGGAATAAGGCATGGGGAAGCTTCATCAGGCGCTACGGGGCTTATGCCCGCCAGGGGCAACCTCTCCATGCTCTTGTGGAGTTCACATTGAAAGATGATGACCGCGGCGACCCCCTCATAACCGAGGATGCTCTGGTCGCCCTCGACATTGCATCGCCCGAGGACATTGATTACATGAAGGAGACGGCTCGCAAGGCGACGGATCTCATCACGGATTACCTGGCCCAGCGCGGCCTTGAGTTGATTGACATCAAGTACGAGTTCGGAATCATCGACGGCAAGACTATGATCATAGATGAAGTGTCAGGCGACAGCATGCGGGTTGTCAGGGGCGGCAAGGTATTGCTCCAGAATGAGCTGTATGAAGCTCTCATTGGTCAATAGCAATAGTAGTCGCGGGCCAACAGTCGAGCGGCGGTCGGAGGCCGATTCGGCGAAGGCTGGAGCCGGAGCCATAGTCGGCGCCATTCGCACAAACATCCATTGACAGATGGGTGCGGCGACATGTCTGGGATTCGGTGACATGAAATGCCATACAGAATGAATCAGCACATTAGCCCCCGCTCGACTGCTGTTGCCAACTGGCGGCGTTCGCGATGTCCTTCGATGCGCCTACTTTGGAATTGGCGCAGGGAACAGGCGCCGGGGGGCACACGATGGGATACGTCTGGAAAAACTCGACCGTAACAGCGACTGCAACTATGAATGAGCCGACGGCCAGTATCCAGCCGCCTATGACTCGCAAGAGAAATAGGGATTTCGCTGTATCCGATGAGCCCATGCAAGAATCCTCCTTGAGAGTCCCTTCTCCCAGCTTCCTCACGCATTCCACTTGGCTTCATCTTGTTTCGACCAGCGCCGACTGCACTGTTTTCCCGGCGGACGAACGGGCTGTTGGTGTAGGGCTAGTCAGTGCCGGCACGCTTGACTTCAATCACGTACCGCCCTGAGGGATCTGGATCACGCTTACAGGTATCATCCTGAAAGAACTCCAACGTTACGGCGACGGCCACGATGAACGAGCCAACGGCAAGAATCCAGCCACCTATCACCCTCAGAAGGGCGAGTGTGGACTTGTCGTTGCTTGACTTCATGTAGAATGGCCTCCCCCAGATTACCTTCGCCGAATCTCCCGGCGCTGTCGCCTCCACCTTGCATGTACCTTATACGCGGACAAAGGCTGAAGTGTGTTCGTCTTCCGGCCCGTCAGACTCTTTGGCGCGGGCGGCGGGGCTCGGAAGATGAATAGCAAGCTAATCTATCTGATGCTGGTCTGCGTATCTTCGCTGCAAATATCGGTGTTGACTTGGGAATGGGCGGCGTATATAGTGTATATAGACGCTATACACTGTATTGCTTGGCCGACGCGCACGCAGTGTCTGCAAGCGAAAGAAGCGAGGCAAGGCAGCGTCAGGCATCTGCTGCCAGAGCGAAGAGTGCGCGGATCCGGCCTCCGAGGTTGGGATGCTATGGATATTGCGATTTCACCGAATAATCCAGTGCCTATGTACCAGCAAATAGTCGACCAGGTCACGGCCTTGATCCTCTCGGGTGAGCTCAAGTCGGGAGACCCGCTTCCGTCCATAAGGAAGCTTGCCGCCGACCTTCTTGCCAGTGTTATTACGACCAGGCGTGCGTATGCTGATTTGGAGGCGGAAGGGTTGATCGTGACAAGGCCGGGGTTGGGGACTTTCGTTGCCGATCTTACTCCCGAGGATCTTGAAAGGCTCAAGGATAGAGCTGTCATTGGGCATCTGGCGGATGCCGTAAGGGCGGGGCGCAATCTCGGGCTTCGAGACAAAGAGATTGTGAAGCTGCTTTATGACGTGCTTGACAGGGGGATTGAGCGTGGATAATGTAGCGATTCAGCTTTCTGGAGTATCGAAGTCATACCCGGGGTTTGAGCTTGAGGATGTCTCTTTTCAACTGCCCGGCGGCTACATCATGGGCTTGGTTGGACCTAATGGAGCGGGTAAGACGACGATTATCAGGATCATGATGAACCTGGCTCGCGCCGACTCCGGGCAGGTATCCATATTTGGGCTCGACAATGTAGCTCACGAGAACGAGGTAAAGAGGCGCATAGGCTATGTTCCGGAGCACCACAATTTCTACGACGAGATGACTGTGGGCTGGATGGCGCGGTTCGTGCGCCAGTACTATCCCTCGTGGGACCAGAGCTACTTCGATGCGCTTGCAGCCAGGTTCGGAATCGACGTCAACAAGAAGGCAGGAGCGCTTTCCAAGGGGAACAGGTCCAAGCTTTCACTGGCGTTGGCTATGGCGCATAGGCCTGAATTGCTCATCCTGGATGAGCCCACGTCGGGTCTGGATCCGGTGGTCCGGAGAGACCTTCTTGCGGAGTTGCTGGATTTCATGGGCGACGGCGAACGGTCGGTC
>DMOT01000153.1:0-5385 GCA_003456765.1 Bacillota bacterium | reverse complement strand
GGCACGCAAGGACGAGCCGACAGCATCTATAGAGGACATCCTGATTTCTGCTGCGAGAGGGGGGGAAGCGAGATGATCAGTCTCGTCTGGAAGGATCTCTACTCAGGCAGGTTGATGATACTCCTTGGAATTGCGATGTTCGGCGGGATCTTCGTTTTGGGAGTGCTTACAGGCTCCGAAGAGATTGCCATGTACGCCATGAACATCGCAAATGTCTACTCTATGATGATGGTTCCATTCTTCGCCCTCAATAGCGCTGCCAATGAGGAGAAGAACCGGACCCTTGCGTTGCTGAGGGGCATGCCCATTTCGCCGAAAAGGATAGTCGCATCCAAATTCGTCGCGGCGCTGCTTGTGGGGGTGTTGTGGTCTCTCATCAGTGTCATTGCTGTGTCGTTAGGCGCCAGTCTCTTTCCCGGAGCAGCGGGGCGCGCGCTTCCACCGACTCCGTTCTTGGGCCCATACCAGATGGCCCTGACGCTTCCAATAGCTGCTGTGACGCTGATCGCGTTCTTCAAGTGGAATTCGAGCGCAGCGCGGACTGCTATTATGGTGCTATGGATAGCTCTTTATGTTATCCCAACGGCATTCCGTCCGGCTGGAATGAGCATGACGGAGTTCTATCTGAAGATCATGTCTCCGACCCCGTCTGCGATATCGATTGTCCTCGCGGTCTCCCTTGCGATATACTTCTTGGGGATGCTGGTTGCACAGGCAATATTTGCAAGACGTGAGCTCGCCTGAGTTCGCAGGCGATGGCAGGAATGGAGTTGTGGAACGATGTACGAACGTATCGTTGACCCGAGCAGTATCGCAGTAGTCGGCGCTAGCAATGACCTCTCGAAGCCTGGCGGCAGTGTGGCGAAGAACATAGCTGACCACGGTTATGCGGGGGATCTATGGGCTGTCAATCCCAAGCACGACGACGTACTCGGGCTTGCGACCTTCAAGACCGTCGGCGACCTTCCCGGCGCTCCGGAACTTGCGATTATCGCCATACCTGCGCGCGGGGTTCGGGGTGTTGTAGAGGAACTCGCGGAAATGGGGACGAGGGCTGTTATCATTCTGAGCGCCGGGTTTGGCGAGGTTTCCGAGGACGGAAAGCGTGAAGAACTGGCGCTTGTCGAAATTGCAGACAGGCACGGCATGACTATGATCGGGCCCAATTGCATGGGGGTGCTGACGCCTTCCTATGCAGGGGTTTTTGCAGGGCCCATTCCGACATTGAAGCCTGGGTGCATTGATATTATCAGCGGATCGGGCGCAACTGCCGACTTTCTGGTTGAACTTGCAATGGGGCGAGGATTGCCACTATCGAGCATGTTCACTGTCGGCAATGGGGCGCAGGTTGGTGTCGAGGATATACTCGGCATGATGGATGAGTGGTTCGGACCGGGATCTGCCAGGGTCAAGGCGTTGTACATGGAATCGGTGAAAAAGCCGCAGAAGCTATTGCGGCATGCGAGGTCGTTGATTGCAAAGGGATGCTCTATTGTGGGCATAAAGTCCGGAACCACAGGTGCCGGGAAGCGAGCAGCTGCCAGCCACACCGGGGCAATGGCCAGCGACGACACAGCAGTGCAGGCTCTTTTCGAGAAGGCCGGAATCATCAGGGTTTCGAGCAAGTCGGAGCTATTGGACGTGGCGAGCGTACTGCTGACGGCAGGCCCGATAGATGGGCGGAATGTGTGCGTGTTGACTGATGCGGGCGGGCCTGGCGTGCTTCTCGCAGACGAGCTTGCTCGGCAGGGATTGGAAGTCCCATTGCTGCGCGACGCTACCAGGGAGAGGCTTGCAGAAGTGCTATGGCCGGGAAGTTCAGTCCTCAACCCCATCGATTGCCTGTCAACCAGAACCTTTCACCAGATCGAACAGGCGGTCAAGATTATCTCAGAAGAAGAGAGCGACCGAATAGACGTCATGCCGCTTATCATGGGCGATCCTGGGATGGGCGAGATCTCGGAGATGTACGAGGTCATTGCCCAGGCCATGGATGAATCCCCAATTCCGGTGATTCCAGTCTTTCCATCACCCATAACTTCAGCTCGGGCCCTGGAGGATTTCAAGGCACGCGGGAAGTCTTACTTTGCCGATGAAGTGCAACTAGGACGAAGCCTGGGACGGGTGATCAACCGGCCTCGCCCGATGGAGCCGGCGGAGTCGCTTCCCGGATACCGCCGGGATGAAATCGCAAGAGTGTTGCGTGGCGAAGGCGTCGGCGGATCTGCACGGGCTCTGACGGCTGAGGGCGCCAGGACGGCGTTGGAGCCGGATACAGCTGCTGCGATTCTTGAGGCTGCGGGCATACGCATGCCTGGCCAGGCAGTGGCCTGTAGAGTAGAGGATTTGGACAAGATCTGTGCTGGTCTGGGATTTCCGGTCGTCATGAAGGTTGTTGGCCCGCTTCACAAGACTGATGTGGGCGGAGTTGTGCTTGACGTCTCGAGCGTCGAGGCTGCCCGTGACACGTGGCGCAGGCTGATGTCAATAGACGAAGCTACTGGCGTGTTGGTGCAGCCGATGATAGAGGGGACTGAGCTGATTGTGGGAGCCGCCCGGGAAGAGGGCTTCGGAACTCTTGTCATGTTCGGGCTGGGCGGAGTATTCACCGAAGTCCTCGGGGATGTCAAGTTCGCTCTTGCGCCGCTTGGCATGGAAGAATCCGAAAGGATGGTCGACTCCATCCGCGGCAGACGGCTGCTCGACGGAGTAAGGGGCGGGCGCGGGGTAGATGTCGGCGCAGTGGCTGACATGATTGCCAGAGTAGGGCTTCTGGTTTCGGATTTCCCCGAGATTGTGGAGCTGGACTTGAATCCCATTAAGGGGTATGGATCGGAGCTATATGCGGTGGATGCTCGGATCATAGTAGATGCGGCCTGACGGAGATGGGCGGCGGCGAGCACGGGCGAATGTGCAAAGTGTTGGGGAGGAGTCTGCGATGTCACGCGCAGCTGGTCACCACCGAGGTACGGCTGAAACCCTGGCGATCGAGCTGGATAAGGTTGTAGTGGAGTATGAGTCGTGGACCTATGAAGGACGAAGGAGAAAGGTAGAGAGGCGGCGCGCGCTTGATGGCGTGTCAATAGGCTTTGCCTGTGGCGAAATCGTGGGCATTGACGGGCCCAATGGGTCTGGAAAGTCCACACTGCTTCGAACGATATGCGGGATACATGTTCCCGTCTGCGGGGAAGTGCTGGTATACGGGAAGAAACCTGACATCTTCGACTCCGGCTTCAAGAGGCGCATAGGCTACGCCAGTTCCCGCAGGACAGCTCTTATGCTTGATCTTCCCCTTGCGGATTCGTTTGCCCTCCACTGTGAGCTCTATGGTGTGGACAAGCATGAGTGGTGGGAACGCGTGGAGACGCTCTCATCCCGCCTCGATCTTGAGGCCCTCGTTTCCCGTCCGCCGCGCGAGTACTCCCAGGGGCAGAGGGCCCGGGCTGAACTTGGGCTTGTTCTTCTTCACAAGCCGGACCTGGTCTTCCTCGACGAGGCTACAGAGGCCCTGGATCTCGAATATCTGCCGAGGACGCTTGCTCTTTTCAGGGAGATGAGTGCGGAGGGGGCAACCATCTTCGTTATCAGCCACAGGCGCGATGACCTGGAGTGTGCTGATCGGCTGGTGACGGTGGAGGCAGGGAAGGTGGTGCGGGATGAGCGCATCTAGCCGGCCCCGCAGTAACAGTTTTGCTGCAGCTGACCGCGGTCCCTCATGGCCTGAGGTTGTGCGGATATTTGCCAGGCAGCGACTTATGCCTCTATCAGACTTCCTGGGCTCTGCGGTGGGAGCTGCCCTGGTTTTGCTGGCGCAGTCTGCTTTTCTCAGCGGGATCGATAGCTCGGGGGAATCTCTCAGATACATAGTCCTTGCCAGGATCGCATTTGCGACCTCAGGCGGGCAATACCTTGAAAGACACCTTATCAATGGGTACATGAGCGGGTCCTTGCTCACCAGCATTCTCGCTCCCCCAGACCCAATCCGGCTCCTGGCAGCCAGATCGATCTCGGGAGCGCTGGCTTCGCTTGCCACCATCCTTCCTGCAATGCTTCTGGTTGCAGCGGTATTTCGGGTGCCCGCGGGGCTGCCATGGCCAAACCTGGCGCTCTTTCTGGCCTCTTCACTTCTTGCCTGGGGTGCTGCCATGGGCCTGTCCCTGATAACAGCGTACCTTGGTGTAGCTTTGAAACAGGATGAGGCTGCAGTGCAACTGAAGGTCTTCATAACCCAGCTCGGATCGGGAGCCTTGATTCCGATCTACCTGTATCCCAAATGGCTGCAACGCGTCCTCTCGTGGCTGCCCTTTGTCCATATGGCTGACACGCCGGCGGCTATGGCGCTTGGCGCGGGCCCAGGAAGACTAGGGGTTCAGATGCTATGGGCTGCAGGCCTTCTTTGGGCAGGGGCTGCACTGTGGAGGAGGCGGATGAGGCGTCTCGAGGTGTACGGGGGGTGATGGCGGCATGAAGAACGCGCGGACGGCGCGGGCTCTGCTTCGGGCGCGGCTCGCGAACTACCGGATCTCGCCCGGGGCCTTTTGGGTCTATTTCCTCTCTGTGGGGCTCTATCAGCTTATGGGGCTTACTTTCGTTCTTGTCACCACATCCCGGTTGCAGGCAGGCGCTGGCTGGCTGGCTACATATGTATTCGGCGTTTTTCAGGGGGCCACGGGGCTTGCGTATGCAGCAGGAGCATGGACAGTCTTCCTGGCATCGCGATATGTGAGGCGAGGAGAGCTTGACATGCTTGTGCTTCTTCCGGCGGATCTCCGTCTTGTGATGCCGCTCATCAATTTTGAGCCGGGCGAGATGTTTTCGGCTCTTGCCGGGCTTGTCATCGCCCTTTTCGGCCTGCACATCGGAGGACGCCTTACGCCAGTCAATCTACTCCTCACGGTGCTTGGAATCATGACCGGAGCTGCCATAGCATACAGCCTCTTTGTGATTGCAGCTTCCCTTGTCCTGTACAACAAGGGGCTCGCGACCGGGATCAACCTGGCAATGGATCTCGTCCAATTTGGCCAGTACCCGATGCGTTTCTACCCTGGCGCGCTGCGCATCATCTTCACATGGGGGCTGCCCCTCGCAGTGATCGCGAACGTCCCGGCGCATCTGGTGGAAGCCGGATTGTCAGGCCTGCCGTGGTACTCCCTTCCCGGGCTCATCGGATTCGGGGTGTTGGCGCTCCTGGCTTCCAATGCCATCTTCCGCCTGGGGGTAAGGCGGTTTGTGAGGCATTGGTAGGCAAGTGACTCCTTGCATTCCCCGGAAGGCGCGAGGCATCACCCTGCTTTGGCGGTCTGAGAGATCCAGGGACAGGGTGGCCCGCTGGCGGGTCGGTGTAAGCGTCAAATAGTACCCATATAGGCAATAGCTGCTCTGCGT
>DMOT01000152.1 GCA_003456765.1 Bacillota bacterium | reverse complement strand
GATACCGGACGAGCCCACCCTCGACAATTACAGGAAGCTATTCAGGACTGTCAACATCGGACGGCCTTTCATCAATACAGTGATCACAGCTGTATCTATTACTGCTCTTTCGTTGTTGATCTGTTCGATGGCGGGGTACGCTTTTGCCAAGTTCGAGTTTCCCGGAAAGAATGCGCTCTTTATGGGCGTTCTCGGCACACTGATGATCCCGGGCCAGATCACCATGATCCCGGTCTTCCTGCTCCTGAAGAAGATGGGCCTTCTCAACACCTATTCAGGCCTCATACTGCCTGGAATAGCAAGCGCCTTCGGGATCTTCTTCATGAGGCAGTTCATAATAACGCTGCCCAACGAGCTATTGGAGGCCGCCCGGATAGACGGGGCAGGGGAGTTCTTCATCTTCGGCCGCATAGTGCTCCCGCTCTGCAAACCGGCCCTCGCTACGCTGGGGATCCTCAATTTTACTGGATCGTGGAACAACTTCCTGTGGCCGCTAATAATCTCCACCGACGAATCGATGTATACATTGCCCGTCGCAGTTGCCAATCTGGCAGGACAGTACGCAACAGAGTACGGGCTGCAGATGGCAGGATCGGTAATGGTGATAATGCCAATCGTGATCTTCTTCATGTTTGCGCAGCAGTGGTTCATGGAAGGCGTTGCGATGACCGGAATGAAGGGTTAGGAAGAGCCGGGGGATCTAGGCCAAACCTGGCCCCGGGCAATCGCGCATTGCGCCCAGCAATACTGGAGTGCTATCTTTCGAACCGGTTCAGTTTCTGATGCCGGCTGTCCGCGATCGGCTCAGAAGCTGAACCGTCCCATCCTTCCGTGCTTCCTGATGCCCGGCCCAACACGCCTCCTGCAGCATTTTCGATAGCCGTGTCCCAGGCTGCCTTTGCACGCAGATGCCAGTCCGCTCTGGTGCTGTTGCCTCTCGGAGACTTGCGCATCTCTTCACAAGCTTCCGTTACGGTGCGTTCAATTGCATCGAGGAATTCCTTATCCAGGTGTCGCGTAAACTCATCCACGAGTGTTCTACCTCTCTTTGCGTGCACAGGAAATTGGCGACTCCTCAAGCTGGACATCGATTCAGAAAGATGCAGCCAGCCCCATGGCGCTGGGCGAGCGCCTGGCGGATATCCTGGCAGATTCCCTATAGAATTCTCTCAGGAGCTGTCGATGTCCTGCCCCGCGGCGTGAGGTTCGCCTGTTTCCCGTGCGAATCTCCCTGTTGACAGAGGGGGCAAGCAACGTTATCATTATGACTGACCGGTCAGTCATAGCACGTCCAGCCGGGATGGGCTGGTTTCCGCGAAGCAATGATAAGGTATCCCAGCCTCTGGGACTATCGGGACGGAGTGAGATAATGAGTCACCTCGCAGGATTTGTGCATCGCCGCCCCTGGGTTGTTATTGTCGCTGTCATTGCCCTAACAGGTCTGTTCATCGTCGGCGCAACGCGCATCAAGGTCAGTTCCGGGCTCCGAGAGTTCTACTCTCAGACAGATCCTAAAATAAGGTCGCTCGACCGAATAGATGAGGCCTTCGGCGGTTCCGAGTACATCATGATTGCCTTCCCATCTGAAAGAGTATTCACTCCTGGAGGGCTTCGGGTATTGTCGGGGCTTTCTGACTCCCTCGGGGAGCTCGACGGAGTGGGCAGGGTGAGATCCATTACTAACATCGCGGAGGTCATGGGCACGCCGTGGGGCCTCGAGGTGTCGCAAATACTTGACCATATGCCTGAGAGCGAGGACGAAGTCGAGGCGTTCAGGGCTCGAATCGCAGAGAATGGGGAAATATCAAGGGCCCTGATTTCCGATGGTGGGGACTACGTCCTTACCCTTGTCGGACTCAGTCCCGGGGCAGATGCCGGCAGAGTTGCCAGGTCGGTGCGGGAGGCCGTAGGAGAACTTGCGCCAGGCTTCTCTCCCCACTTTGCCGGCGGACCTGTGCTTGCAGACGCCGCAGACGAGTTCCTCAAGATTGATCTGAAGAAGCTGTTTCCGCTGTGTGCAATAGTGATTATTCTAGTCCTTTTCGCCAGTTTCAGGACGGCAGCAGGTGTATTGTTGCCGCTTGTAACTGTATTGCTGAGCGTTGTTTGGACTATGGGCCTCATGGGATTCGTCGGCATTCCTCTCACACAGATCACATCAGCCCTTCCAGTAGTCTTGCTTGCCACGGGAAGCGCATACGGGATACACATCATGCACAGGTACTATGAAAACCGCGCAAACGGGGCCGACGGGGGTGCGGCTGCGAATTGGGCGGTCAAGTCAGTTGGCATCCCCATTGTGCTTGCAGGCTTGACTACGGTTGCAGGTTACGGCTCCAATGTGGCAAGCAGCATCGTGAGGATTCGCGAGTTCGGGCTTCTCTCAGGGTTTGGCGTGGGCGCCAGTCTGATAATAGCCCTGGCTTTCGTCCCTGCAGTCTTGTCCGTCTTTCGCCCTGAACGCTACAGGGTGGGCGCTCGGGCGGACGATTGCCCAGGAGGCGGCTGCCCTCCTGGCGAGACGGCCTGCGCAAGCGATGTCTCATTCCGCCCCGGGGCACTCGGCGATCACCGTCGTGGCGTTCAGAAAGAACGCCTGGAGGCGGGTAAAATGTCGTCACCATCCTGGCGAGCATCACTGTTTGAAGGAATCGGTGGGTTTGTGGCGCGGCGCGGGCGGGCGATAGGGATACTCGCCGTAGCGGTTGCAGTACTTGCTGTGGCAGGGATCGCCCGTGTCACGGTTGACACAAACCCGGTGACATTCTTCCCATCAGGCAGTACTGAGAGACGCGACTTTGATCTGGTGCGTTCCAACTTCGGCGGGGTAGACACGATACAGATTATGGTTGACGGAGATATTCTGGATCCTGAGACACTTTCGGCAATCGAACGCATCCATGACGAGTTCGAGTCTGCCGGTGGATACGGTCAGGCCTTGTCCATCGTGAACGTGCTTAAGCAGGCATCCAGAGCGTTGCATGACAACGACCCGGCCTGGGAAAGATTGCCGTCAACGCGGGACGAAGCTGCCCAGTATGTGCTTCTGGTGTCGATGTCAGGAGATGCGGGTCTGGATGAGATGATCACCATTGACAACAACCACGCCAGAATACAGGTGATGGCAGATACCATGGCCGGTTCGAAGAGCAAGGAAGGAACCCTCAAGTCAGCGGTGGAGATCGTCGAGACGAATCTGGCGGGCCTCTCGACCGTTTCGAGCTTCTCCATAACGGGCATGCCATTCCTCGAAAAGAGCATGGCAGAAATGGTCATATCGAGCCAGGGAACGAGCCTGCTTTTTGCCGCGATAGCTGTTGCGCTTATAGTCTATCTCAGCCTGGGGCGTTCATGGGACTCCATCCTCTGTCTGATTCCAGTGGCTCTCACAATCGTGGCAAACTTCGGGATGATGGGTTGGGTCGGAATCTCTTTGAACCTTGTTACTGCGCTTGTGAGCTCGGTTGCGGTTGGAATTGGGATTGACTACAGCGTTCACGTATATTCGCGGTTCAGGCAG
>DMOT01000245.1 GCA_003456765.1 Bacillota bacterium | reverse complement strand
TTTTATTTCCCGATTGCCTCCTGAGCTACATATATATACCGCGAGATCGGAGCTCAATGGTTTGACTGACAGATTCGGGCTATGTTATCCTAAGATTGTTAGTTAGCTGCACGGAGGGAGGGAACTACACCCGAATTTCGTGTCGGGTGGAAGGTAATGGACTTAGGATCAATAGCGTTCTTGGTGCCCTTAAGCGCCGCAATTGCACTGATTGTAGCAGTGGGCATGTCTGCCTCCATAAGGCGGAGAAAAGAGGGCACCGATGAAATGCGCCGAATCTCTGAGGCGATCAGGGAGGGCGCATCTGCGTATTTAAGGCGACAATATCAAGGCGTGATGCTGTTCTTTTCTGTCATGTTCGTTTTGCTATGTATTCTAGCCACACTGGGATTTCTGAGCTGGTTCACCCCTTTTGCATTCTTGAGCGGCGGTTTCTTCTCCGGCCTTGCTGGATACATCGGAATGCGCACCGCTACTCAGTCGAATGCGCGAACAGCACATGCTGCTTCAGAGAGCCTTAACGACGGCCTGAGAGTGGCGTTTGCGTCAGGTTCTGTAATGGGCCTGACCGTTGTTGGATTGTCGCTCGTCCACTTGAGCCTGTGGTACTATCTGCTCACCTGGTACTACACCTCTGTTCAGCCCATTGCAGATTCCGTTCAACGTCTGTCTACAATCACATCTGTGCTCCTAACATCCGGAATGGGCGCGAGTTCGATGGCGCTCTTTGCCAGGGTGGGCGGCGGGATTTTCACCAAGGCTGCGGATATCGGCGCTGACCTGGTGGGCAAAGTGGAACAAGGGATACCCGAAGACGACCCGCGCAACGCTGCAGTAATTGCTGACAATGTAGGCGACAATGTGGGCGATGTCGCAGGAATGGGCGCTGACCTCTATGAGTCGTATCTGGGGGCCATAATCGCCACTTCAGCACTGGGCGCAAGCACTGGGATGGGCGCCAACTGGGTTGTGTTCCCCATGATCCTTGCGGCATTAGGAGTTTTCGCGTCGATTATCGGGACCTTCCTGGTAAGAACGGGAGAGAAGGCGGAGCAATCCCTCTTGCTTTCAGCGCTTCGCAGGGGTGTTAATGTCAGCGCTGTCATTGTGGTGGTAGCAAGCTGGTTTGCGGTGCGCGCGATTCTGGGAACTGATTTCATGGGTGTATTCTGGTCGGTCGTAGCAGGCCTAGTCGCAGGCGTGGCGATCGGCCGTGTAACTGAGTACTACACTTCAGCAGGGTACAAGCCAACCCAAACTGTGGCTGCGTCGTCCACTACTGGTCCTGCTACAGTAATAATATCCGGCATAGCATCGGGCATGGCGTCAACAGCCGTTCCCGTCCTGGTGGTTGCAGCTGCAGTAATAGCCAGCTACTATCTGGCAGGCGGATCCGGAAGCCAGGTAATGGGGCTTTACGGCATCGCCGTATCTGCCGTGGGAATGCTCTCTACACTCGGGATTACGTTGGCTACCGACGCCTACGGTCCTGTTGCTGACAATGCAGGCGGCATTGCAGAAATGGCAAAGCTCCCTGAGAAGGTGAGAGAGAGGACAGACGCTCTGGACAGCCTGGGCAACACGACTGCTGCCACAGGGAAGGGATTTGCCATTGGTTCGGCAGCGCTCACGGCGCTTGCGCTCGTCGTGGCTTACCGCGATCAGATCCTCATGCTCGATCCAGGACGTGAGCTCGTATTCAGCCTGATGACTCCTGCCGTTTTGGTTGGAGTCTTCATCGGCGGAATGCTGCCATTCTTGTTCTCATCCCTCACCATGCAGGCGGTTGGAAGGGCAGCACAGGGAATCGTGATGGAGGTCCGCAGGCAATTTAGGGAGATGCCCGGAATAATGGACGGAACAACGAAGCCCGATTACGCAAGGTGCGTCGATATATGCACGTCACATGCCCAGAAAGAGATGATCGCCCCATCGCTCATTGCTATCATAGCCCCGATCATCAGCGGCATTCTTCTTGGGCCCGAAGGGGTTGGGGGCGTCCTCATAGGAACGGTGGTCACAGGATTTCTGCTTGCCATAATGATGGCCAACTCGGGCGGATCCTGGGACAACGCAAAGAAGTTCATAGAAACAGGCGAACACGGGGGCAAAGGCTCCTCTGCCCATAAGGCCAGCGTAGTGGGGGATACTGTTGGAGACCCGTTCAAGGATACGTCGGGTCCGTCATTGAACATACTTATCAAGCTGGTTTCCATGGTATCCATAGTGTTCGCTTCGTTGATACTATCCCTGGCCATCATGTAGTGCCAGCTAACGTGGAGTGCTCATATGGTTGGAAAGAGCCGGCCTGCTCCGTACGGAGCAGGCCGGTTTTCGATACTGAACGCGGGCCGGAGCAGGAGCAGCGGCAGCTGTAAACCCACGCTGCTTCCCTTTGCTCACGGCTGAGCCAGGCCTTGTGGGAATCCTGTGATGGGGTAACCTGAATGGGAGAAGGAAGCCCTGAGGCCGCGCGAGCCAGTTGAATGCATGGTGAGCGTGTGATACGATAATCCTGCTGTCAGCTGGGGTTCCAGCAGCGTGGGGGTGTAGTTTGATGCAAACGTACAGGCCAGTAGTTCTAGCAATTCTTGATGGTTGGGGCTGTGGGCGATGTAGCTCCAATAATGCCATAGCCCTGGCCCAAACTCCGAATATCGATAGACTGATGAGCGATTATCCCAACACCACGCTTCCTGCCCACGGCCGCGCCGTTGGACTTCCTGAGGGGCAAATGGGCGGATCTGAAGTGGGGCATCTCTGCCTCGGTTCGGGAAGAATTGTTCTCCAGGACTTGAGCTATCTCGATCATCTGATAGAAACAGGGGAGTTTCAGCGAAACGAAGTGTTTCTTCATGCAATGAACGAGGCGGCCCGCACCGGGCGAGCCCTGCATTTTATGGGGCTTGTATCTCCGGGCGGAGTCCATTCTCATCAGAATCATATATATACACTCGTCGAAATGGCGCGCGATGCGGGCGTAAGGGATGTGTACATCCATGCTTTCCTGGATGGGCGAGATGTTCCGCCTGCCAGCGCCCTGGAATACCTTGATGAACTTGATGCCAACCTGAAACGGCTCGAGCTTGGAAAAGTGGCTACGGTCAGCGGCCGATACTACGCCATGGACCGCGACAACCGCTGGGATAGGACGAAGCTTGCGTGGGATGCACTAGTCCACTCGCTGGGCCCCAGGGCTTCCACGGCACAGGATGCTCTGAAGGTGTCGTATGATTCCGGCGTCACAGACGAGTTTGTGGTGCCTACGGTAATCGTGGACGAGTCAGATGCGCCCGTCGGGCCAGTGCGCGATGGGGATTCCGTGATCTTCTTCAATTTCCGCGGCGACAGGGCCAGGCAGCTCACCCGGGCCTTCAACTTCGACGAATTCACTGAGTTTGATCGTGGCGCCAGGCCCCGCGTGAACTATGTTTGTATGATGAAATACCTTGAAGCCGACATTCCAGTAGCGTTTGCGCCGCCTGAAGTTGTGGATGGGCTGGCAGAGACAATCTCCAAGGCAGGCAAGATGCAGCTGCATGCGGCTGAAACAGAGAAGTTCGCGCATGTTACGTTCTTCTTCAACGGAGGGCGCGAGGAGCCGTTCCCCAATGAAGACAGGGTGCTTATCGCATCTCCGAAGGTAGCAACATACGACCTTGAGCCAGAAATGAGTGCAAGGGAAATAGCTGAGGAGGTCGTGTCCAGGATAGAGGCGGACAAATACGATTTCATCGTGGTCAATTTCGCTAATGGGGACATGGTTGGGCATACCGGGAAGCTGGATGCTGCCATAGTTGCAGTGGAGACAGTAGATGATTGCATCGGGCAGGTATGGGAAGCAACAAAGGCTGTAGGGGGAGCAATGATTGTCACTTCTGACCATGGAAACGCTGACCAGATGCTGGATCCAGGTTCCGGGCAGCCAAGCACGGC
>DMOT01000333.1:4574-5760 GCA_003456765.1 Bacillota bacterium | reverse complement strand
GAACGAGCCTGGTGACAACCTGGGCCGCTGATAGTTTGCCGTAGCCGACGCTTCCCAGAAGGTCGCTTGCACTCTGGTAGCTGAACTTCTGAGCCACCTCGAGCAGGCGCTCTTCCTTCATGTTGGCGCGGACTTCCAATCCGAGCCTTCTCAGTTCCTTCTCGATCAGCTCCTTGCCCTGCTCGACCGATGCCTCGCGCCGCTGCTCCTTGAGCCACTGCCTGATCTTTCCCTTGGCCTTCGACGTCTTGGCAATCGCAAGCCAGTCTCTGCTCGGCCCTGCCTGCGACTTGCTCGTAATGATCTCCACGATGTCACCTGTTGAAAGCTTAGTGGAGAGCGGAACCATTCTTCCGTTTACTCGAGCTCCGGAGCATGAGTGGCCTATGTCGGTATGGATGGAATAGGCGAAGTCCACCGGAGTGGACCCCGCAGGAAGCGTCTTCACGTCGCCTCGCGGCGTAAAAACATATACCTCGTCAGAGAAGAGGTCAACTTTCAGTGTTTCCACGAACTCAGTGCCGTTTCTTGTCTCTTTCTGCCACTCGAGAATCTGCCTCAGCCACGTGATCTTCTCCTCGAAGTCTCCGCCGCCGCCACCGCCCTCCTTGTAGCGCCAGTGAGCGGCAATACCGTATTCCGCGGTCCTGTGCATCTCCCATGTGCGTATCTGTATCTCCAGAGGTTCGCCCCGCGGACCTATCACGGTGGTATGGAGTGACTGATACATGTTTGACTTGGGCATGGCCACGTAATCCTTGAACCGCCCCGGAATAGGCTTCCAAATGCTGTGGACCGCTCCAAGAACGGCATAGCACTCTCGAAGCGTACCCACTATCACCCTCAGGCCCATGAGATCCCAGATCTCTCCAAAATCCTTGCCTTGCTTCTCCATCTTCCGGTATATGCTGTAGAAGTGTTTCGGACGCCCCTGGATCTCGGCAGAGATGCCTATCTCGTCAAGAGCAGCCTCAAGCGTCTCGCGGGCCTCCTCGATGTAGCCTTCCCGCTCCTGCCTCTTCGTGGCGACCCTCTCCACCAGCTCATAGTAGGCTATCGAATCGAGATACCTGAGGGAAAGATCCTCCAACTCCCATTTCATTCTCCACATGCCAAGCCTGTGTGCAAGGGGCGCATATATCTCCAGTGTCTCTCCGGCCACGCGTTTCTGTTTTTCAGGAGGAGA
>DMOT01000333.1:0-4547 GCA_003456765.1 Bacillota bacterium | reverse complement strand
AAGTCCATCCGCGACAGTTTCGTTACCCCGTCCACAAGTGCTGCAATTTCGGGGCCAAAAGCCTCGCTGATCTCCCCGTAGCTCTTGCCTGTATCCTCAATGACGTCATGGAGAAGGCCTGCAGCTATTGTATTAGGATCCAGGTTCATGTCGGCAAGGATGAATGCCACAGCTACCGGATGGTCGAAGTAAGGCTCCCCCGACTCCCGCACCTGTCCATCGTGAGCCTTTTGTGCGTAGGCCCACGCATTCTCTATCAAGCTAAGGTCAACATCAGGACGGTTTGTCCTGGCCTTCTCAAGCAAGCCATCCAATGTGTGCCGCTTTTCGTGATGATCCATCCCCGCCGCCCTCCCTTCCGTTCACATCCAATCGAGTTTTGCCGGACTGAGCTACGCTTTCTTCTTTCCGCTAAACTTGTGAGACGATTTCCCGTTCGAGTCACGGGCGTCCGGGCTTCTTGATATCTTTGACGACCAATTCAGGTTCCCTGCGGCCGTTCCATTCGTTTACCTGGAGGGAATAGACGACATCCACCTCGGGAAGACCCCGAACCAAGTTTCCATAGCTTCTGGCCATCCGAAAACCTATGGCGTCCACAACCTGGCCCCCGCGCCCCAGCTTGAGCTTGAGGTGCTTCCCATCGGCGCCTACATTTCTCCATTCCAGAACGAGCATATTCCTTGTTGCGAAAACAGGTGTCGGATTGCCAAATCCGTATGGCTCCAAACGCTCCAGTTCCCTGGCCAATTCAACGCTGATCTCCTCTTCATTCAGTTCTGCATCCACAAGCACTCTGGGAACAAGATCATCGTCTGTGAGCCATTCATGTCCTATGTCATTAAGCCTTTCCCTGAAGGAATCCAAGTTCTCTGCCTGTATCGACAATCCTGCAGCCTGCGAATGGCCTCCATACTTCAGCAAAAGGTCAGAACATTCGGTCAGAGCGGAATAGAGATTGAACGCAGGTATGCTCCTGGCTGATCCTCGCCCAACATCCCCCTCAAAGGATATGAGAACAGTCGGCCTGAACGTGAGTTCAGCTATTCTGGACGCAACTATTCCAATGACGCCACTGTGCCATGCATCAGACCCCAGCACTATTGCACGGGTATCCTGGGTGTTCATCTTGCTCACAGGCCTCCAGGCCTCACGCAATATGGCCAGCTCAATCTCTTGCCTTCTGCGATTCTCCTCATCAAGGATCGCTGCAAGCTCCGCAGCTTCCTCGCGTGAGTCCGTAAGGAACAACCTGGCGCCGAGGCTGGGATCGCCAAGCCTTCCTGCTGCGTTCACCCTCGGCGCAACCGTAAAACTCACATGTCCGGCCCGGATCTCTCTCCCTGCCAGGCCTGAAACATCTATCAGAGCACGAAGTCCCAGATTCGAGGATGGACTCATCATCTCCAGCCCAGCCCTGGCTATGATCCTGTTCTCCCCCTGCAGCGGAACTACATCGGCAATTGTTCCAAGCGCCACAATATCCAGGTATTTGTGGGGATCGGCCGCGCCTTCCGGCCTGCCCGCAAGCCTCCACAGAGCCTGACAAAGCTTGAACGCCACCCCTACCCCGGCCAGCTCCCTGAAGGGATACTCCGAATCGCCCCGCTTGGGGTTGATGACGCCGACACATGAAGGCAACATGTCCCCCGCTTCGTGGTGGTCAGTAACGATCACATCAATGCCAAGATCCGACGCAAGGCCGATTTCCTCGATGGCGCTGACGCCGCAATCTACTGTGATCAATAGCGATACGCCATCCTCGGCAGCCTTCTCTATCGCCTCGGTGCTCAAGCCATAACCTTCTACAAGCCGGTTAGGAATATGGTAGTCCACATCCGCCCCGAGAGCCCTCAAAACCGAAACCATTAGCGACACAGAGGTTATCCCGTCAACATCATAATCGCCGTACACCCGTATTCTCTCACCGTCTTCGACAGCGGAAAGAAGCCTTGCCGCCGACCTATCCATGTCGGGCATGGCAAAGGGGTCATGCATATCAGATAGCTCGGGCGAGAGGAACGCCCGTACAGACCATTCATCGCGTATGCCTCTCGTGACCAGAACACGGGCTAAAGCAGAGGGGATACCGCAGCTTGAAGCCAGGCGTTCCTCCGTTTTCGGGTCGCCCTCGCGAAGTTCCCATATCTTTTCTCTTGCGGCCATACATTTCTCCACCTTAATCAGAAACCATTCGACTTTTGCTCGAGTTCCCCTTCTCGTCAATCTACATGATTCAATACTACCACGTTTGGACCCTCTCTCGCTCATCCCTAACGAGTCTTGCAAGGAGGTCGCGATCGAACTCGTCAACAACGTACAGGGTTCCATGGGCAATTTCAGCCAGCTTGCGAAGAAAACCCCTGTTTGGAGCGAGACCTATGCATGTGAAAGGCAACTCATTTCTGGCAATCTGTTCCGCAGCCATCAGTGCGTCCCTTGCAGGATCCCCCGTCCAGTAGTTCATCGTGGGTATGCCATCTGTAAGCAGAACAAGCATTGTCGGTATTCCTTTGCGTGATCCGAGCAACTTCACAGCCTCTACAATGCCTGCAGCCAGCGGTGTCAGCCCGGCAGGTCTCACAGTGGCCAAGCCCTCCTCAAGGACTCTGACTGATCTCGCCCTCAACACGTGCTGGGTCACTGTTCTGTCCTGAAACGTAAGCACGCTCACCTTATCGCGGCACGTGAGAAACAGATGGCGTGCGAGGTGTTTTGCAGCCTGTATACGCCTTCCCGCCATACTTGCACTGGCGTCTATCAGCAGGCAAACATCTACTCTGGCCGGATGCCTGACCTGCTCTATCCGGATGTCCTTCCGCTGGATCGCGCCTAGAGTGCCCTCAGTTGCACATCGCACCGCCCAATGTCGCACCGTTTCGCCCACGGAAATGCTGCCCCGGTGGTCAGCTTCTGACGCAGGCACTACAGCACGAACACGACCCGGCCCGTTTTCAGACCTTCTNNAGGCGTCTGCCTTTTTCTGTAAGTTCGAGTCCGGCACCCTCTCCGTCCACGATTTCGAGGGTTCGCAGCTTGGACAACATTCCCTCAGCATCCCCAAATTCCCGTTCCAGCAACGCATAGGGGTTTTCACGCCTGTTTGGACCTGCCATGCATTCAAGAAACGACCTGAAGCTGGCTACAGACCCGAAGTCAACGCAGGCATCCAGAGCTTGCTTCATCAAGTTTTGGACACTCTGCTCCCCGTGATCGGAACTAGGCTGGCGCATGTATGAATCAGTAGGAGACGAATAAGGAGACAGATCGAGCGGCGCTTGACCAGATGAAAGGGCATTCTCGATTCGCTCTAGTTGGCGTAGGCCGGTGCCGCTCGACAGGATTGCAGATTCTACCTCGCGGACTATGTAATATATCAGCCCCGCCATTTCAGGGGGAAGGTATGAGGCAACATGAACGTGTCCACGATGGGCAAGCCTGAGCGATGCCTTCCTTCCGTAGTTGAGCGTACCCGTGACGCGTCCGCCGCCTGTCGCTGTCTGAACGTCGATGAAATCCGCGAGCCCAGCAATGGACCAAATAGGCCCACTGAGGGCAAGGAAGGGTCCGGGAATCGTGGTCATCTCACGGGAGAAATCCTCAACAGCCCGTCTTATTGCCGCAGCCGCCACGCGATGGTCAACATCTGCCAGCTCGTGGAAGATGTCAATATGGACCACATCATCTGGAGAGGATCGCTGGTAGAAGACCTGTCCTGCATCCAGGTGGCACTGAACCTCAGCCTGTTCGGGATGGCGGGGGTCGATTACATGCACCCTTCTTGACACTAAGGCAGTCTCGCCTATCCTTACGCCACGTCCGATGCTCAGCTCCTGATTGGCATCGCGAGTGAACCTGAGAAGATCCTCGACGTTCAAGCCAGGTCATCCTCGAGGAACACGATTTTGGGACCGATGTCTGTTATAGGCAGCGCAGGTTTCGGAGGGCATACTTCACTCACCTGACCGGATTCAGGCTGCGGACGCGCTCCACCCGCATAGCCCCCATCCTCTCCTCCATCTGGTTCTCCGGCTGCGCCCCGGAACCCGTGCCCGGCCCTTCTGGAGCCTGGTCGATGACTGCTTCCGCTCTCCGCCGACTCTTTGCCGGAGTGCTCCTCCGACCTCATTCGTTCAAGCAACCTATGGAGGATTCCTCTCAGCCCGGGACCGCCATATCCAAGTCCGCTTGGCTGCTCGGTTGCTTCAGCATTCTCTGAGCCCGATCGAGACTCGCCACTGTTGCGGAGGCCAGGCGGTCTGGGAAGCGGTTCGTCGCGCCCTAAGCGTCGGGCCTCGCATATGTCAGCCGTGCCCGCCGCGGCCTCGGGCGCCCCTGGCGGCCCAACCTCTGGCCGCGCAAGTCCGCCATAGCTCGCAGGGGCGCCTGGACGCGAATGGCCATGCCCTGACTTCTCCTGCAATGCATCAACATACCTGAGTATGTTTGCCAGAGTGGCCACATCAACCCTGTGGCGCAAAGCCAAAGGCAGCACTACTCGAATATCCTCCATTGAAACGCAGCTGCGGCCTGCCAACGCCGCCCTG
>DMOT01000191.1 GCA_003456765.1 Bacillota bacterium | reverse complement strand
AAGTGGATGGCGGGCAAGACCGTCGACGAAATCAAGTCCATGAAGGTGAAGGAGCGCGACGCTGCTCATACCGCTGTGCCGGATGTTCCTGAACTTACCTCTCGCGTTACGGTAAGTGTTGAAGACTACATTGCTGCTGTTGAAGAGGCATACAAAAACGCAGACTAAGGGCAGGACTCACGTTTGGCCCGGTTGATTCCCAAACCTCCTCCATCCTAGATGGGGGAGGTTTGTCTCGGTCCGGAGTCGCCAGAGAGGCAATTATCTGGTACAGATACGCAGGTGGTGCATATGAGGAAGGCTGTTTTGAGGAACATAACATTGATCCTGGCAGGGGTTTTGCTGGTTGCTGCCGTTGCAAGCCTCCAGAGAAGCAGAAGAGGGCCTGCCAGATACAGCGACACTTTCTTCGATACCTTCGACACTCTGGTGACTGTTGTTGTGTATGCCGAGAACAAGGAGGGATTCGACTCATACTACCAGCAGATCCGCGAGAGATTCCGGGAGCTCCATAGGCTGTACGACAAGTACAACGAGTATGAAGGCATCAACAACATACGGACGATAAATGAGAACGCTGGCATCAGGCCTGTCAAGGTTGAGAGGGAGATAGTTGATCTCATTATTTTCGCCAAAGACTGGTATGCCCGCACAGGAGGCAAGGCCAATATCGCCATGGGTTCGGTGCTCAGGATCTGGCATGACTATCGCGAGCAAGGATTGTATGATCCGGAGAAGGCGAAGCTTCCGCCAATGGAGGAATTGCTTGAGGCTGCGCAGCATGTTGATATTGACAAGGTAGTCGTAGATGTGGAACACAGCACGGTATACCTTGCAGACAAGGACATGAGCCTCGATGTGGGCGCGGTCGCCAAGGGTTACGCTACAGAGGTCGTTGCCAGAGAGATGATGGCCGCGGGGCTCAAGTCGGGCATGATAAGCGCAGGCGGCAATGTGCGTGCGATCGGCAAGCCTCAAGACGGCGTTCGGGAACGCTGGGGCGTTGGCATACAGAATCCCGTTGAGTCTATAGTCTCAGACGATAATTTGCTTGATGTCGTATTCGTCAACGACTCCTCCGTTGTAAGTAGCGGCGACTACCAGAGGTTCTATGTCGTCGACGGCAAGGCCTATCACCATCTGATAGACCCGGCAACACTCATGCCGGCAGAATACTACCATGCGGTCACGGTTGTTACTGAAGACTCGGGCGTAGCTGACTTCTTGTCCACCGCCATTTTTCTATTACCATTTGAGCAAAGTCGGGCCCTGGTTGAAAACCTTGACGGCGTAGAAGCCCTGTGGGTCATGGATGATGGAGATGTAGAAGCGACCGACGGCATGAAAAGGATCATGAAGAGCCAGGGAGCATCCGGTGCGGAGGCCGAATAGCAATCGGATCCTTTCCGAGCTGAAGTGGAAAGCTCGTCGGATGGGACACGTGGCGTATGCTGTTGCCAGAAGGCGTTACCGTTGATGTGCTCCCCTTTCGGGAAGGTTTCGTGTTTGATCTCGAGGAGCGGCGAGTGAATGTGCTTACCGATAGCATGCGTTTTATGGGGCATCCTGCGCCCTCTGAGCCGGGTGCGCTGACGCAGGTGTCGTGCGCCGATTACAGAGCTCTCGCTGTGTGGGCTGACGAAACCGTGTAGGAATGAGGACAGAGCCTGTACGGAGGCACCGGACTGCCCCGAGGCGGGAGCGCAGAGCTAATGCGTGTACCGTCATTCTAAGCAACTCAAGAAAATATCCTAGGCTGACTGAGGGGCCAAGGATTGAACTGGCGACGAGGTAAGCTGCTTGAAGAGCGCATTAGCTACGTCGATTGGAAAAGCCATTGACCCTATGGCCTCTTGGCGGTGATTATTGCGTAGGCGATGCGGGGGGGCGGTAGAGTCCTTCTATGGGCCGCTCTTCGTTACCCTTTGAGTGATTGTGATAGTAAGAGATCCAAAGCGAACACCGAAGTCCTCTCCAGTTGTTTGCAGGCTGGCATCAATGGCATTCAATGCTGACGAACGTGGGACCCGAGCACAATTCGTTCATGCTCCGGCGAGCTTCATCAAAGGCCCAGGCCCCAAGTTCTACACCGAAATAAGTCGACCAGAATGTGTCTCGTCGTTGGTTTGGCGGCCATGCCAAATGAGTAATGACACGCTCAATGCGACGCCAGGTTGGTCTACTACGCCTGTGTGGTCGGGTGATAGGATGTGCTCACTGGAGGAAACTCACGAACTTCCATTCACCGTCATCTAGGGCGAGTAGCATATGGAGTCCGGTTTTCTGGTATCCGTGAATCTCGGCTGTGTAACGAACAATTGCGCTTCCTTCTGGTATTTCGGTAGCAGATTCGATCTTCCATGATAGGCCGCGCAGCGCCGATGCTCCGCCTGTGAATGATTCCAGGACATATTCACTGATGCTTATGCCTCTCATCGCCGCGTGAACTCGTGCTTCCTCAAGGACCAGGCTATGAGTCAGACGCGTAAGTGCTGATACGTCTCCAGTGCTTGCGGCTTTGAGCAGTGCGTTTGCAGTCTTTTTTGGAGAGGAGCCACCGCAACCGGAGCATACCATGCCAATAGTCAATACTGCTAATGCAACCCGCATACACAGACTGGTAGAACGCGACCCCGATACTCGACTGCGTCGACATACGCCAAAGAAAGAAGTCAAAACTCACATACCTCCAGTTAATCAGTAATCCAAGCCCTGACTAGGCTGCGGGCTCAAAGCACGTTTCTGGATAGATCATTGAGAATGTTATCACAGCGACAAGTCTGATAGAAGTGCGATACCGACTTTGACCACCTCAACCCCTTCACGCGGAAATTGCTGGATATCTAAGTAATTCGCCCAACTGTATCATGTTCCTCCATTATTGCGTGTGGAAGTACCCAGTGAAGGCGGCTGCGATGGAATGGAACGTCAGATCTTGCCGATTTCCGGTCTGCAGAATGGCTTTGCTGCTTCTTGCAGCCGCAATCTGATGCACCATGGCGTGTCTGCGTAGTGGACGGGTTTGGCAAACACGGTATCGATGGTTTCGACCATCACAGCTTCCCCGACGATCGTTATCGCCATGGCGACTGCCCCAGCCGAGGCTACATGTTACCCGCATTCATGGTCGGATCTAGACATAAGGGCTGAAGTGTCCTGAATGCCTACCTATTGGCATGGAGCTGGATGTCAATGGCCATTTGAGAATCCCCTTTTTTGGCCATGAAAAATCCCCACGGAAAGGGCGACGGGTCTACGAGCAAGAGCTTTGCATCAGCTCCTGCCTCCTGTATG
>DMOT01000282.1 GCA_003456765.1 Bacillota bacterium | reverse complement strand
TTTTTTTTTTTTTAAAAGAAAAAGACGGCATACGATATCTAGTCGGGGCCGGGGGCCCCGGAGAGTGTAAAAAGGACAGGGGAAGGCCCCCCTGCCGATAGCCCGCACCCCCTCGCCCCTCATTGCCCCCGCCGATCTCCTCAAGATACTGCCTGAGTCCATATTCCGCGTCAACATCGGCATCCAATCCAACCAGTGCGCAGTATTCCCTGTACGCGTCGAGCCTCCGCCGAAATTCAGTATACGGGTGTATGTTCGGGTTATAGAAGTACCCGTGCACTTCGTGCCCGTCCGATCTCAGCTTCTCAAGACAATAGGTAGTGCAAGGCGCACAACAGGAGTGTAGCAGCAATCTCATAGCAACCTCGCCTGCCCGTCTGTTTCGTCTGCAGGGAAGTCCCTGCCCAGATGCTGGTACGCGCCGATTGTGGCTACCCGACCCCGCGGAGTCCTATCTATCAATCCCAGCTGCATAAGGTAAGGCTCGTACACGTCTTCGATCGTATCTCTCTCCTCATTGATGGAAGCCGCAATCGTCTCGACCCCTACCGGGCCGCCTTCGAATTTGTCTATGATCGTGGACAGTATCTTCCTGTCAAGCCTGTCGAGGCCCAGTTCATCCACATCAAGCATTGCCAGGGCATCGCGAGCAACGTCCTCACTGATGACGCCATCAGCGCGAACCTCTGCATAATCGCGCACACGCCTCAACATCCTATTGGCAACCCTGGGAGTGCCCCTGGACCTTCTGGCTATCTCGTATGCTCCCGCGCTATCAATCCCGATACCAAGAACCTGAGCCGACTTTGACACAATCGTCGCAAGATCGTCCACCGAGTAGAACTCCAGCCTGTGAACGACTCCAAACCTGTCGCGCAAGGGAGAAGAAATTAGCCCTGCCCGAGTTGTAGCGCCTATCAGCGTGAACCTTGGAAGGTCCAGTCGAATAGACCTTGCCGACGGTCCTTTGCCAATAATGATGTCCAGCGCGTAATCTTCCATCGCCGGGTAAAGTATCTCCTCGACCGGCCTGCCTAGCCTGTGGATTTCATCCACGAACAGCACTTCCCCGGGGGCCAGATTGGTGAGTATGGCGGCCAGGTCGCCTGCGCGTTCTACGGCAGGTCCCGACGTGATTCGGAGCCTCACCCCCATCTCCACGGAGATTATGCTTGCCAGCGTCGTCTTCCCAAGGCCCGGAGGACCGTATAGCAACACATGATCGAGGGGTTCACCCCTGCTTCTGGCAGCTTCTATGAAAATCGAGAGGCTCTCTTTGACCCTATTCTGGCCTATGAACTCAGAGAGCCGCCTTGGACGGAGGCTTAGCTCAGACCCGCGATCTTCATCTGTTTTGTCCCCCGTCACTACTCTATGTTCCATGGGAATGCCCTCCGATCAGTCATTCAACGCGCGACAGTCTCGAGAGCGCCGCACGAATAATAGCAGAAGCATCATCTGAATAACCCGCTGCCACAGCAGCCGCCACCGCTCTTTCTGCTTCAAGCGGCGAGTAACCCAATGACGTGAGCGCACTGATTGCATCTCCGGAAGCTGTTTGATCCGTATCGATGGTTGCACCGGCCATCGCGGGCTTGTCAGATAGAAACTGCCCCACTTTCCCTTTGAGCTCAACTGCAAGTCGCTCCGCTGTTCTCTTGCCCACGCCTGGAGCAGTTGCGAGGGTTGCAATGTCTCCGGCAGAGATCGCCATGGAAAGGCTCTCAGGAGAGAGTGACGACAAGATTGATAACGCGGTCCTGGGGCCGATCCCTTTGACTTCGCACAGCATGTGGAAGAACTCGCGTTCTCCTGTGCTCTCAAAACCATAGAGGTCTACAGAATCATCGCGAACCACCATTGCTGTGTGAAGCCGCACTTCCTCTCCTATTCGGCCCAGGGACGCTCGCGTTCCAGACGGCACTGACACAGAAAAGCCGATGCCCCCTACGTCCAATACAATAGCCTCTCGTTCAACCGAAATCACCTGGCCACGGAGCCGGGATATCATCGGCGTTCACCATCCCTGGAAATCATCTCAAGATAAGGAGCAGTGGACAGATGGCATATGGCTATCGCCAGAGCATCTGCAACGTCATCCGGCTTTGGCTCCGCGTCCAAAGCCAGCAGCAACTTCACCATGCTTTGCACCTGCTTCTTGTCTGCCCTGCCATACCCGGCAACTGCCATTTTCACCTGAAGCGGAGTATACTCCGCAACTGGAATGCCCGATTTTGCACAGGCGAGTAGAGCGACGCCGCGCGCATGTCCTACTGCCAAGGCGCTCTTCGCATTGGCGCTAAAGAAAACTTGCTCAATTGCAGCACTATCCGGCTTATCACGGGCTATGATCTCGCACAGCTCGTCATAGATCTGCACCAGCCTGGTGGCAAGGGGCAGATCTGACCGGGTAAGCACGCAGCCCATGTCCTCGCATGCAATCTTGCCATTCTTCGCGCGAACGAGGCCATATCCTGTCATGGCCGTTCCGGGATCGATGCCAAGCACAAGCAACATCACCACTCCAATCGTAGCAGCTCGCCAACTTGAGACACGGCAGGTCTGTTCACCATTGCTTGCCTGCAAAGAGAAGCGGCCACGCGCAGTGCGTGGTCGCTGTGGGAAGGAAAATGCGCACGCTCAGGCCTCTCCCTTCTCAAGCTCCTCAAGCACTTCGTCAGGAATATCGAAGTTCGTATAGACGTGCTGAACATCATCATGTTCGTCAAGGGCATCGACAAGGCGCATGGCAGGGCCTGCCTCTTTAACCCCAAGAACCATGACATTCTGCGGCATCCGGATTATCCGAGCTCCGGAGTACTCGACGCCGGCAGTCTCCATAGCCTTCCTTACTGCGTCAAGATCCTCAGGTGAAGAAATAATCTCATAATAGTCATCATACACTTTCAGATCCTCAGCCCCGGCTTCAAGCGCGATCATCATCATGTCGTCTTCATCGCCGGCAAAGGCCTCTGAGTCGACAGTAATGGAGCCTTTCCTCTCAAACATCCAGTTCACGCAGCCCGTTTCCCCCAGATTGCCTCCGTGGCGTGAAAAGAGATAGCGTACATCGGATGCAGTACGATTTCTGTTGTCAGTCATGGCCTCTACGATAAGCGCAACTCCAGCGGGGCCATAGCCTTCGTAAACGACCTCTTCGTAGCTTTCGCCGTCTGCATCGCCGGCCGCCCTCTTGATGGCCCGATTGATTGTGTCATTTGGCATGTTGACAGACCGCGCAGCCTGAATGGCCATCTTCAGCCTGAAGTTCGTCTCCGGATCAGGCCCACCCTGTTTGACGGCAACGTGCAGTTCGCGCGATGCTTTCGTGAAAGCCGCACCTCGCTGAGCATCAGCCTTCGCCTTTTTATGCTTAATGTTGGCCCATTTCGAATGTCCAGACATCTGGCCTACCCCCTTCCGTAGGAACCCTGGTAGCTTAAGTCGCGTACATTCTAACACAGCCCTAGCTCGTTGGAAAGCATTCGGCATGAAAGCGTGTCAGCAAGGGATGCCAAGCGGCCATCAGATCCTGTGCGAACCATCAGGTTCATCACCGTCCGTCATTCCCCGGTCTCCGGGAGATGCGTCGACATCAGAAAGCTCCTCGGGGTCGCCGGCCCGTGCAATTCCTGTAGGACCTTCCGGACTTTGCCCTTCTTCTTCACCCTCACCCACAGACACCTTGAACGGAGAGACCTGGAGCGCAGTCCGTATCTTCCCGATTAGCCCGGCATAGAGCAGAACTACCACAAGCAAAGTGAGGTAGAAGTTCATCAACCCGGTCATAAGAAGGAAGTCATACAGCCCGTGAAGGACCGATGCAGTCATCAGCCCTCTCACAATCAGCGGCCCTTCCATCGACCTTGGAGCGAACTTGGCAATACCCATGTTAAAGCCGACGATCCCGGAAAACGACGCATGCACCAGGGATGTGAGAGCGCCTCTGACGACTCCGACTGAAAGGCCGTATGAGGCGGCATACAGGACGTTCTCGAAAGCGGCGA
>DMOT01000192.1 GCA_003456765.1 Bacillota bacterium | reverse complement strand
AATCACGTGTGCGCGATGTTGAGGAGATGTCAGGATTCGACATGCCGGAATCCGAATGGAGCGGCGAGCTTTCCAGCTACGACAATCATACGGCCGACAGCGCTTCTGCGCTGGAGATGCGCTCTATCAACCTTGGTCTGATACATCACGGCCATGACACTATCGCCCAGATTGAGTCTGCGCTAGAACGGATTTCTAGTGGCTCTTATGGAAAATGCGAAGGGTGCGGGATGGATATTCCTTTGGAGCGTCTGGATGCCATACCATGGACAACCAGTTGCACGCAGTGCAAATCGAAGTCTCCGTCGCCGTCCGGCAGAAGTGGGCCGAGGCCCATAGAGGAGGAGGTCCTGAGGCCTCCCTTCGGCGGCAGGGATCCTGCTCGTGCCTACGATGATCCTGGGATCCACGGGGAGGACATCTGGGACGCCCTTGCCGAGTATGGAACTGCCAACAGCCCCCAGGATGAACAGGCCCGACACTCAGGCGGCGAGGATGAATTCTGAGGCCTGTACGGGGTTGGAGTGTTTACGAGCCCCAGTTCGTGTGCTAGAATTGACTTCAGACTTGAGGAAAGCTACTGGGGTGGAGTCATGTGGCGCTTTTCCTGACGAGTGCATGGGTTGTGCTTATTGATCAGATAACTAAGACGATTGTGACGCGGCAGATAGCGCCCTGGGATGAGATTGAGTGTCTTGGGGGGCTGCTGAGGATCACACATGTGTACAATCCAGGCGCGGCGTTCGGAATACTCCAGAACAAGCAGATCTTGTCTATTATAGCAGCCGTCATCGGGACGGCCCTGATTCTGTTCTTCTACCCGAGGATTCCCAGGCGCCGATGGTCGATGAGGTTGGGAATGGCGCTTTCGCTAGGCGGCGCGCTCGGAAACCTTGTTGACCGAGTCGTGGTTGGCAGCGTCATTGATTTCATAGACATTGGCTTTTTGCCTGTATTCAACGTGGCAGACAGTGCCATCGTCGTGGGGGTCGCATTGCTCCTTTTGGGCATCGTGCGCGACCCGAGTGGAAGGAGGAGCAACTGATGTATCCGATCCTGTTTAACGTGGGAAGGTTTCCAGTATACTCTTGGGGCACATCTCTGGCCGTAGCCTTCGTCGTAAGCACTCTTTACGCGATCTGGCAGGGTAAGAAGAGAGGCATAGATTCTGACGACATTATCGACCTGGGGCTTTATGCGTGCATTGCGTCGATTCTTGGCGCCAGAATTCTCTTTGTGCTCCTTAATATCACCAGTTACATCGACAATCCTGTCAGCATTCTATGGATGCGCGACGGAGGGCTTTCTTTCTTCGGAGGAGTCGCAGCAGGCATCCTTGCAGGTGTTATCCTCGTCAGAAGGCGTGGGATCTCCGTTGGCAAGATGGCTGACGTGGCCGCTCCTGCCATAGCCATAGGTTACGCAATAGGCAGGCTTGGATGCCTGTTGAATGGATGCTGTTACGGCAAGGTGGCAGTGGATCTGCCGTGGGCGCTGGCATGCGGCACGGACGGGGCTCCCAGGCATCCTACGCAGATTTACGCGATAATCTATTCCATCATAATCTTCTTCATCCTTCGAGCCTGGGAAGGCAGAAAGCGGTTCGAGGGCGAGATAATGTGGGCATACGTGGGGCTCTATTCAGTCGCTAGATTCATTGTTGAGTTCTGGAGGACGGGAGCTCGCGACTACTTTGCTCCGTTCACGGCTACCCAGGCGGCATGTATCGTCCTTGCGATCCTGGGATTCGGCATGGTTTACGTGAAGAGGAAGTATGCGAATAAGGGAGTAGGCAATCAGGGCGCCACCCGGCCATCCGTGCGAGGGTAGGTTATGCACGTTCTCATTTTCAGCCCCGGGCAGTCAGATGCCGGAACGAGGCTGGATCTATATCTCGCGAAGGAGTCTCTTGCTCCTTCGCGTTCTCATGTCCAGAAACTGATTGGAGACGGGCGGGTCAGAGTCAACGGCAGGGTCGAAGCCCGCGCCTCATATCGCGTGCGGACGGGCGATACTATCGAAGTAGTGGTCCCTCCGGCACCTCCGCGCCCGAGCCTTCCACGGCCCGAGCAGATCGAGCTCGACGTCATATACGAAGATGACGACCTTATGGTCGTGAACAAGCCCAGGGGGATGGTTGTCCATCCCGGTGTAGGCAGGCGTTCGGGCACCCTGGTCAATGCTCTGCTTGGGCGGGGGATCAAGCTTTCGACTGTGGCCGGCGAGTTCAGGCCTGGAATAGTACACCGCCTTGACCGGAACACCTCGGGCGCAATCATTGTGGCGAAAAATGATGAGGTGCACCTTGCCCTGTCATCGGCACTTGCCTCCGGGGAAATAGAGCGCAACTACATCGCGATTGTGCGAGGCGACATCCAGGATCCGAGCGGCACGATAGATGCGCCCTTAGGACGCAATCCCGTAAACAGGATGAGGCGGGCTGTGAGGCGCGGGGGCAGGCGGGCAGTGACCAAGTTCGCCGTCCTTGAAAGGTTCGGAGATTACACTCTGGTCGGGATTGAGCTTGAAACCGGTCGGATGCACCAGATTCGCGTCCACATGAGCCACATAGGCAGGCCTGTGGCAGGAGATTCTGCGTACGGGGGAGTTCCCGGTGAGCTGGGCCTTGAGGGGCAGGCTCTTCACGCCCAGAGTGTTGAGTTTACGCATCCCGGAACAGGGGAGAGAGTAAGATTTGAGGCCGAGAAGTGGCCCGATGATATGCGAGCTGCACTCGAGCAACTGAGGTCGAGGAGGCCATAGGCCTGGGGCCGCGGCACAAGTCAGACGTGCGGTCAGGATGGTGGAAGGCGGGATGGAGGCGAAGTGGGCTTGTTATCAGCAAGTGTGAGGACCTGGGCGGTCGTCTTGACCCTGTCTCTTGTAACGGCCATGTCGGCCGGCTGCGGCGTGGGCCCGGATCCCGGCATCGCCGATCTTGAGCAGGCGTTGGCTATTGGAGTGCCGGAAGCCGGGGACATGTGGCGAAGGGCGGCCCGCGAGTCTCTTGAGCCCCGGCTGACCCTTGCCGCAGCAGGAGATGTCATATTCGATAGAGGTGTGAAGACCGTCTGTCGGCGCCTTGGACGCGACTGGCCGCTGGGGGCCGTCGCTCCCATACTGTCGATGGCAGACGTGTCCTTTGTTAACCTTGAAACCAGCCTTGCACGGGGCGGACAGCCCATCCCCGGGAAGGGCATATGGTTCAGGTCTGACCCTGAGTTCGCTTCAGAACTCAAGAAGGCTGGAGTAGATGTAGTAACGCTTGCCAACAATCATGTGCTTGACTATGATGAACCTGCTCTTGTCGAAACCCTGGCAGCGCTCCGGGAAAGCTCGGTTGCGGTTTGCGGCGGCGGGCTCAACATCGACGAGGCGCGCACGC
>DMOT01000106.1 GCA_003456765.1 Bacillota bacterium | reverse complement strand
CTCTTTAGGCGATTGGGTGAGCGCTTCGCAGCCGCCATCCTTCACGACAACGGTGTCTTCTATTCTTACGCCCCCCCACCGGGGAAGGTAGATGCCAGGTTCTATTGTGACGATATTGCCCGCTTCAAGCATCTTCTCGCACGTGGGAGTCATGAACGGCTCCTCGTGGATCTCAAGCCCTACGCCATGCCCCACACCGTGCCCGAAGAACTCGCCGAATCCTGCATCTTCTATGACACTCCTTGCGGCCCGGTCCGGCTCCGTCCCCTTCACCCCTGCTCTGACTGCCGAGCACCCCGCCGCCTGGGCGTTCTTCACAGTCTCGTAGATCTCCCTCTGTGTGTCGTTGATCCTGCCCATTACCACGGTTCTGGTCATATCTGACCTGTAGCCGCCGTACAGTGCCCCAAAATCCATTGTTACGAGATCGCCGTACTCGATCTTGCGCCGGGACGGAACAGCATGAGGCAAGGAAGATCTCGGGCCGGATGCAATGATAGTGGGAAAACCGGCCGCTTGAGCGCCGGCTTTCTTCATGAAGTACTCAAGCTCGATCTCTATGTCGCGCTCCTCCATCCCCGTCTTCAGAATCTCGATAATGTGGTTGAATGCCTCGTCGGCAATCCTGGCTGCCTTAGCAATGAGCTGGATCTCGCGCTGGTCCTTCACATACCGCAGCGCCTCCACGATCCCGGCGGTCGGGATTAGCTGCGCTTTAGGGCCTGATCTGGCCAGTTTGTCATAGAACCCGAACGTGACAGAATCCTTCTCAAAGCCGAGCCTGCTCACCCCGTACTTCGAAGCTAACGTCCCCAAAGTCGCCTCCAGTTCAGGATATGGATGTCGATACCGAACCACCTCAAAACCTTTGCACTCCTCTTCTGCCTGCTCCGTGAAACGGGAATCTGTAATGAACGCTCGAGCCGTATGTGACAGGAACACAAAGGATTCCGAGCCCGTGAATCCACTCAAATACCTGATGTTCGGCTCGCCCGTGATCAGCAGCCCGTCAATACCGTGCGCCTCCAAACTGCTGCAAACTTGCTCAGATCGCATCATAAGCGATAGATACCCCCTTATGCCACCTCTGAAACCGCGTGTCGGGCCGGCGCAGCCCCCCCTTGGCGGCATACTATTGTGTTGCATGAAGCGTGCCAGCTGTCGGGCGGCGAAACGCAGACAGGTCGAAACCGCCCTGGTGCAGCAAGGAGTCTCCACTAGAGGAAAAGGAGGACACTGGCGAGGCAGTCGACGAATTCTCAAATGAGAAAACGCCCGATATCAAATGAGAAGAGATGAGAAACCCGGGGTTAGGATTGGGGCGGGAAAAGGCATCTATAGGCCGTATTCTTTCAACCTCCGGTAGAGGGTGGCTCTGCTCACACCGAAGGCAGCTGCGATAGCTTCCTTGGCGCGGGTGGACGTCCCGTAGCGCTCAAGCGCATCCTCGAGGGCACGCCGGGTTATGATGCGTTTCCCCGGAGAGGGGTTGGCAATTCTGACCTGGGTCTCCCGGCCTGAGTCGGAGCCCGGAACCCCGCCTGGCGCAGAGGGGCACACAACCTGGAAAGGCATGCAGTCGATGCCGATCACAGGTCCGGTTGTCAGGTTCACCGCGTATTCCAAAGCGTTCGAAAGCTCTCTAATGTTGCCCGGCCAATCGTACTTCATCAGCGCTGCCATGGCCGGGGGCGACACCGAAATCACGTCCTTGCGAAGGTCTTCTGCGTATTTGGCAACGAAGTGGTCCACATACTCGGGGATATCGTCCTTATGCTCGCGCAACGGCGGCATGACAATGGGAATCACGGCCAGGCGGTAGTACAGGTCAGAGCGGAATTCCCCACGCAGCGACATCTTGCGGAGCTCCTTGTTGCTGGCTGCAATTATTCGAATGTCGACAGGAACCGGCTTTCTGCCGCCCAGACGATCCCCCATGCGCTCTTCAACAGCCCGAAGCAGCTTCCCCTGGAGATGGAGAGACATGTCCCCTATCTCGTCAAGGAAGAGGATACCCCCGTCGGCCAGCTCGAACTTGCCCGGCTTTCCTCCCCGCTTTGCGCCGGTGAAAGCACCCTCTTCGTACCCGAAAAGCTCGCTTTCGAGAATGGATTCCGGGATGGCAGCGCAGTTTACAGCCACAAACGGTCCCTTTCGGCGGGTATTCTCGTGGTGAATAGCCCTGGCAATCAGTTCCTTGCCGGTTCCGCTCTCCCCCTGAATCAGAACGGTCGAGTCGCTTCTTGCGATCCTCATCGCTATTTTCTTCACGTTGGCTATGACCGGGCTTGAGCCCAGTATGTCGTCGAAAGTGGATTGCCTTTCACTTCGGATGTAGTTGGCGACCATCCTGGGGATCTCTTCAATCCCGCGGAAAGTGATCACATGCCCGTGAGGGCAGCAGTCGTCGGCGATCGGCCTGACTCTTGCCAGCCAGTACTCCCTGTTGCCGCGAACGTGCGAGTACGTCTGGAGTTCGGGTGAACCGGCATCGTCCAGGGTTTCCGCACACAGTCGGGGGAAGATCTCGCTCACCGGCTGCGAGACCATCTGCTCCCGTGACACTTTGAGGAGGTGTGCGGCAGCCTGGTTCGCATGGACGATCATCCCTGAGCCATCGAGGGTGAGGATGCCGTCGCTCACCGAGTCGAACACCACATCCGATCTTCGGCACCCCCAGATGGAGNNACATCCAGCTGCCTTGCCAGATTCTCCGCCCTTGCCACCTGCTGCCTCTCGTTGAAGGCGCGGGAGATCAGATCCGCCATCCTTTCCAGGAAGTTGATCCACCTCTGCATATCGCCAAGGAGAATCTCCTTCTGCGCAGCCGTGCACGCCACAAGGATGACGCACCCGGCCGGCCGGCCTTCTATAATGATGGGACAAATAATGTCGGCCGCATCAGTGCATTTGTCCTTCTGCGTGCACTGGCGGCAGATGTCGTCATGCGGCGGATTTGCGATGACCATCGTCCGCCCCTGGGCAAGAGCACGCGCCCGTACGCTGCTTGGTTCCCGCGTCCGGCCAAAGGGCCGGGGCAACCTTCCCTGACCTCAAACCGG
>DMOT01000101.1:2416-4173 GCA_003456765.1 Bacillota bacterium | reverse complement strand
GATGAATACTGCGAATACCGTCAGGCGGTCCTCCAGTGCCTGAAGGGCCCGATGGGGGATGGATTCGTTGTCATATCTCGTTCTCGGGCAAGGGTTGTTTTCCCCTCGACGTTCATGCTGATTGCATCTGCAAATCCCTGTCCATGCGGTTATCTTGGGGACTGGGAGCGTCCGTGCGTGTGCAGTGGCGATCAGATCATGAGATATGAAAGGAAGCTATCGGGGCCTGTAATCGATCGGATCGACATTCAGGTTGATGTTCCACGTGTGAGCAGGGCTAATCTGCAGGGGCGAAAGCTGTACCGCTCGTCGGCTCAGATTCGTGCGAGTGTTAGTGAGGCTCGGGCAAGGCAGAAGCGACGGTATGCTAGCCCTGTTGCTACGAATGCGGGCATGGATTCGCGGAACATCGAGGGTGTGGCATCACTTTCGCCTCTGGCCAGTGCCTTGCTGTACGAGGCCGTCGACAAGATGGCCCTTTCGGCAAGAGCCTATCACAAGCTAATCAAGGTGGCCAGAACCATTGCGGATCTGGATGGTTCTTGCCACGTCAAGGATGAACACGTGCTGGAGGCGATTCAGTACAGAGTACTTGATTCTGCATCAAGGGCGAGGTGTTCACATGGCTGACATGGAGCCAAAGCTTGGATGGGAGGATGTGCCCGAACCGGAAGGCCGAGAGCTTGCCGCCTGGGTGTTTTGGAATTCGGTCCCGGGATTTGGATCACGCAGCTTCCTTCGGATGCTGGAGAAGTACGGGTCGGCTGTAGAAGGCCTCGAGGGTGCGAGGCGCGGCGGAAAACCTCCCGCCTACACCCGGCGTGCCCCATGGAATTGGGCCGGGAGAACAAGTGATCCTGTGAAGATGGGGATGGACGAGATAGCCAGGGCTTCGAGGATACGAGCACGCATAATCCCGTGCCCGTCTCCGCTCTATCCCCCTCCTTTGCGCAAGATCCATGATCCGCCCATTCTGCTTTATGCTGTGGGAAATCGGGGATTGACGGAAGTCCCCTGGGTTGCGATGGTCGGATCGAGGCAGGCCACGGCCTACGGGGTTGCGATTGCAAGAAGATATGGGCGTTTGCTTGCTTCTGCCGGCATCGGCGTAGTGAGTGGGCTAGCCCGGGGGATAGATGCTGCTGCCCACCGTGGCGCCATTGAGGGCGGAGGCCTTACTGTAGGGGTTCTTGGGGCAGGACTGGGGGATGACATGACGTCAAGGCTGAGGAAGCTGATCAGAGAAGTAGCAGCTTCAGGTTGCATCATCTCTCCTTTTCCCATAGGTTGGGGGGCATGTAAGGATACGTTTCCTGCTCGGAACAGGATCATAAGCGGCATGTCTGAGGCGTGTATTGTAGTGGAGGCGGCTGCAACGAGCGGGGCCAAGATCACAGCTGATTTTGCGACTGAACAGGGCAAGTGCGTGTTTGCCGTCCCCGGCGATATCAACAGGCCTACCTCTGTTGGAGCGAACCAGCTGCTGGGCACGCAGGCCGAACCATTGCTTGATATCGGCGAGGTCATCGACAGACTTGCATCCAGGGGCGTTCTAGCCAAAGGGGATGGTCCAGTCCGATACTCAGGGGGTGTTCTTGACCAGGTAGACCGCGCTGTGCTGGACTCTTTGACTGTGAACACAAGTTTTGAGACAATTCAGGTAGAATTAGGGTTGCCCGCTCAGAGGCTGTTGATCTCGTTGACGCGGCTGGAGTTCGCAGGTCTGATAGACCGGGAACCCGGCATGAGGTATACAA
>DMOT01000101.1:0-2213 GCA_003456765.1 Bacillota bacterium | reverse complement strand
ACTTTGGAGGTGCCCTCATGGGAAAGACTCTCGTAATAGTGGAGTCGCCAGCTAAAGTAAAGACATTATCAAAGTTCCTTGGGCGCCAGTATGCACTGAAGGCGTCAGTCGGTCACGTAAGAGATTTGCCTAAAAGCCAGTTGGGAGTGGACGTTGATAACAACTATGCTCCGAAGTACATCACCATCCGCGGAAAAGGCGATGTAATACGCGAGTTGAAGGATTCTGCCAAGAAGGCGGATACGATACTTCTGGCTACCGACCCTGACAGAGAAGGGGAGGCCATTTCGTGGCATCTAGCCTACATACTTGGCGTAGATCCGGAATCGGAATGCCGGATCGAATTCAATGAGATAACTGAGAACGCTGTGAAGAACGCGCTCAAGAACCCGAGGCCAATAGATAAGGGCAGGGTCGATGCTCAGCAGGCCAGGCGGGTGCTTGACAGGCTTGTGGGATACAAGCTAAGTCCGTTCCTTTGGAAGAAAGTGCGACCCGGACTGTCGGCCGGACGTGTTCAGTCTTCCGCGCTCAAGATAATATGCGACCGTGAGCGCGAAATAGAGAGTTTCGTGTCAGAGGAGTACTGGAGCCTCAGCGCCGAGCTTTCTCCCATGCCGCGTGGCAGGAAGTTTGAGGCACGTTTCGTTCCCGAGGACGACAAACGCCTTTCTAAGGAAGATACCGACAAGATCCTTGCAGATCTCGAAGGCGTTGACTATATGGTGGAATCGATAAACGTGAGAGACCAGGCCAGGAGGCCTGCCCCTCCGTTTATCACAAGCACTCTGCAGCAGGAGGCTTTCAGGAAACTTGGTTTCTCGGGCAGGCGAACCATGTCGAATGCCCAGGCGCTCTATGAAGGAGTCGAGGTGGCGGGAGAAGGGCATGTAGCGCTGATCACATATATGCGTACAGATTCCACCAGAGTGGCGCGGGAGGCGCAGATGGCTGCCAGGGACTACGCGCGCGATAGGTGGGGGTCGAAGTACGTTCCCCGGTCGCCGAGGGCATATGTATCGAGAAAGGGAGCGCAGGATGCGCACGAGGCGATCAGGCCTACTTCTGTGAGCCGCACGCCCGAAAGCCTTAAGGCGAGCTTGGGCCGCGACCAACTAAGGCTCTATACGCTCATATGGTCAAGGTTCATGGCAAGTCAGATGTCGGATGCCGTGAAAGAGGTTACATCGGTGGACATATCTGCAGGCAAACACAGATTTCGTGCAACCGGGCAGAAGATGAAGTTTGACGGGTTCACTGTGATCTACACGGAGGGCCGCGATGACGAGAATTCCAGGGATGAGGATAAGCGCGAACTTCCTGCTCTCGAGGCTGGACAAGGGCTCGACCTTGTGCAGCTTCTTCCCAAGCAGCATTTCACTCAGCCGCCGCCACGCTACACCGAAGCGACCCTGGTAAAGGAGCTTGAGAAGCACGGCATCGGGCGGCCTAGCACGTACGCGCCAATAATCGATACTCTGCGAAAAAGGGACTACGCAGAGCTCGACAAGAAACGCTTTGTGCCAACCGAGGTAGGACTCGTAGTCTGCGATCTCCTGAGCGAGCATTTTCCTTCTGTAGTGGATCTGGAGTTCACGGCGAAGATGGAGGAGAAGCTTGACGGCGTTGAGGAGAACGAGGCGGATTGGATTAGGGTCACTGACGCATTCTACAAGCCGTTCTCGGAAACGCTTGCCAAGGCGGAGAAAGTCGCCGAGAAGATCGTGATCGAGGACGAACCTGTAGGGGAGCCGTGCCCTGAATGCGGAACTGAACTAGTCATAAAGAGCGGGCGTTACGGCAAGTTCATCGCATGCCCGATGTATCCCAAGTGCACCTACCGGCGGAGCATAGTGAAGAAGCTTGACGTGAAGTGCCCCAAGTGCGGTGGAGATGTGGTAGAGCGGCGGAGCAAGAAAGGGCGGACGTTTTACGGCTGCTCCAATTACCCGGATTGCGATTTCGTGGCATGGAATCGCCCAACGAACGTGAACTGCCCCGTATGCGGTTCATTCACGACTGTGAGGCAGAGAAGCGGAGGCTTGACGTACAAGTGTGCGAACGCCGAATGCGGGAACTCCTGGAAGGAGGTTGCAGGCTCTGACCGTGGCAAGAAGAGGGAAGAGGCCTGAAGCTCCGAATGAGATCGTCATAATCGGCGCAGGGCTTGCAGGAAGTGAGGCTGCGTGGCAGGCCTCTCAGATGGGTATTGA
>DMOT01000102.1 GCA_003456765.1 Bacillota bacterium | reverse complement strand
GCTACTGAGATAGTGAGAGCGGGCATCCTATCGGTGCCAGAGGGGCAGTCAGAGGCAGCACAGTCTACTGGCCTTACGCGAGCGCAGACTATGCTGTACGTTATTCTGCCTCAGGCGTTAAGGCACATGGTGCCGTCATTAGTCAACTTGTACGTCAGCCTCATAAAGGACACGTCGCTAGTCTACTTCATTGGCGTGATTGAGCTTACCGGTGCCGCAACGCAGGTGATGAGGCGCGAGAGCTATGCTGTATTCGAGATATTCGCGTTTGTGCTCTTGGTATATTGGATAGTCTGTTCAATTCTCAGTGGGCTCAGCAGTCGGATCGAAGGAGAAAGCTCAACTGCATGAAGTTGCCGATGACTTGGGCAAGGCTTGCTCTCAGTTAGGGTCATCTCAAAGGCATACACAACTGTACATGCATTCACAATTCCACATGAAATGGCACTCTGGGAGGTGGCTCAAATGGGGTCTAGTAGATGGACTGAGATCGGACGAAAGACTATGTTAGCAGAAGCTGAAGCCATAAGTATGGTCGCGGGTCTTCTGGACAGAAGATTCGAAGATGCAGTGAATCTTCTGTTGAGCAGTAATGGAAGGATAGTGGTTCTTGGATTGGGGAAGTCAGGGCACGTCGGCAGGAAGATTGCCGCCACCCTGGCAAGCACCGGTACTCCCGCGTTCTTCGTTCACGCAGCAGAGGCCTTCCACGGCGATTTCGGAATGATCACAGCGGAGGATGTTGTGCTCGCAATATCGAATAGTGGTGAGACGGCAGAAGTTGTTGGAGCTGTAACACATATCAGGAAGATTGGTGCCCGAATTGTAGCGCTGACAGGCAACGCAGAATCCTCACTTGCTGTGGCCAGTGACGCAGTATTGTATTGTCCTGTACAGCGAGAAGCGGACCCGCTGGATCTGGCTCCTACCAGCAGTTCAACTGCGACGTTGGCTCTGGGAGACGCTGTAGCTGTGGCTTTGATGACAGGCAAGGAATTTGACGCAGAAGGATTTGCTGCATTTCATCCAGGTGGGAGCCTTGGCAAGAAGCTCTCAGCCGAAAACGTTGGGAGTGAGTGAGCAGTGGGACGTGTGCCAAGGGTTTCGGTTGTAGGCAGCTTTATTATGGATCTGGTTATCAGGGCTCCTCGCAGGCCAGAACCTGGAGAGACCCTGATTGGCAGGGAATTTGGCATGTTTCCGGGTGGCAAGGGCGCTAACCAGGCAGTGGCGGCGGCTCGATTGGGAGCAAAGGTGAACATGATCGGACGCCTGGGGAAAGACAGCTTCGGCGAAACGTTCTTAGGCATCATGGCCGAAGAGGGCATTGATTGTTCACACGTTGCTGTAGACGAAGACTTGGGCACTGGCGTTGGTAACCCGGTAGTTGAGGATACCGGAGAGAACAGCATCATCATTGTTCCTCAGGCCAATAGCAGACTGAGTGTGCGCGATATCGAAAAGTCGGCTGAAGCCATAAGCGAAGCTGATGCTCTCTTGCTTCAGCTAGAGGTTCCCCTGGAGACATCAATTGCTGCCGCTCAGATCGCGAGTGACGCAGGAGTAAGAGTCATCCTCAACCCCGCGCCGGCCAGGGAGTTGCCTGAGTCGTTCTTACAAATGGTCAGTGTAATAGTTCCTAACGAAGTTGAGTTCCAGGCACTTACCGGCGTATTCCCTCATGATTTGGAGACGACTGCAGCTGCATCCCGGTCTCTTATTAAAAAGGGGCCTCACACTGTCGTAGTGACTCTCGGCTCCAGGGGCGCCTATGTTGTTGAAAACGACAATGCTGTTCATGTCCCGGCTGAGAGAGTTAGTAATGTAGTGGATACCACTGCGGCCGGAGATGCGTTCTGTGGAGCGCTTGCTCATGGACTGGCATCGGGAAAGAGTGTGATTGATGCAGTCTGCTACGCTAACAAGGCAGCATCGATTGCCATAACGAGAATGGGTGCCATTCCCTCATTGCCAAGGGCATCAGAGGTTAAGTAAGCAGGGTTTAATCGACTGGAATAAACCGCAGCTAAACCGCCTGGAGGAGTGTCTGCGCTCAAAATCGGCGCAGCTAGAACGGTTTATGTGTGTGGCGTGCTTATGGCATTAGGCATCATAGGCGACCTGGTGGATGATATGAGGATAATTCATGGGATAAGGGTGTTGGATAGTCTGTGAAAGGCGCAAAGATCGCAACGATGGTTGACGTGGCAAGTAGAGCTGGGGTGTCTACCTCTACTGTATCTCACGTGATAAACCAGACTCGGTATGTGAGCGAAGAGGTCACCAGTAGAGTACACGAGGCTATGGAAGAATTGAACTATCAGCCGAATGTTGTGGCGCGCAGTCTTCGCACACGGGAAAGCAGAATCATCGGTGTGGTTGTATCAGATGTAACAAACCCGTTTTTCACAGCCAGTGTTCGTGCTATAGAGGACGAAGCGATAACACATAAATACAACATTATCCTATGCGATACTGACGAGAAACCGCGGCGGGAAGCGGAATATCTCAACATACTGTTTAATCGAAGGGTTGATGGGCTAATAGTCTCTCCAAGCCTGGAAAATGCTGATCTCATTGCCTCGATGGTTGAATCCGGCACTCCAATAGTGTTGCTCGACCGCGAGATCCCCGGATTAGACGTAGATGTGGTTGGATGTGACAATGAAGGTGGAGCGTATGAAGCAGTAACCCACTTGATCGATTGTGGCCACCGTCGAATTGGGATTATTGCAGGCAGACTAGAAGTCAGTACTGGCGCTGAACGAATGGCTGGATACGAGAGAGCGTTGAGAGAGCATGACATACCGATAGACGAGGCTTTGACAAGATCGGCCAATTTCAGCCGCAGCCTGGCGTACCAGAAAACAACTGATCTGCTAAAGTCCAGTGACCCTCCCTCGGCTTTGTTTGTGTGCAACAACACAATGACTCTGGGAGCGCTTGCCGCCATGAGCGAGTTAGGACTGAAGGTTCCGGACGATGTGTCTGTGGTAGGATTTGATGACACTGAATGGGCTGCACTCATGGATCCTCCACTGACGGTTGTCTCCCAACCCGTTAAAGAGCTTGGAACAAAGGCTACTGAGATATTGATCAGGCGTATCAGGGCTGGGTCTGTCAAAAAAACACACAAGCTGACTTTCGCGCCGGAACTCATTGTGAGGGCCTCGTGCAGGAATATTTAGGCGTTGTCCGGTCCTTTCTCCATGGCCATTCTTCTTGCTGGTAAGCTAGATGCATGCGTGGCGGGTTTCTTTCTGGCCGTCCATGTGGAGTTACTCACCGTTATGGTGAGTATGTTGATGCAGCGGATAGAGCGATAATCAAGTACAGATCAATTCTGAAGTTCTAGGATATAGAGGAGCTAATTTGATGGACAAGAATCGAGCCCCTAGAATAACAATAGTCGGAAGTTTCATGACGGATTTGATGTCCCGCAGTCCACGTCTGCCAAGCCCCGGTGAGACCGTCATGGGTGGTCCGTTCAAGATGGGCCCGGGAGGGAAAGGCACTAATCAGGCTGTAACAGCTGCCAGACTGGGGGCAGAGGTGAACATCGTTGCTTCGCTCGGCAACGATGAGTTTGGCAATATGGCCTATGACACTCTGAGCAAAGAGGGCATAGGGGTTGGATTTGTCAAGCAAGTGGATGGTGTATCCACAGGGGCTGCTCTCATTATTGTGGACGACTCTGGCGGCGAGAACATGATAGTAGTTGCCCCGGGATCAAATAGCTTCCTCGGCGTCGATGATGTCGAGCGAGCCCGCGAGGTAATCGAGTCTTCCGATTGTGTTGTCATGCAACTTGAAATCCCCCTTCCTACAGTAGAGTATTGTGCAGAATTGGCTCATGGAGCTGGCGCGAGAGTAGTGCTGGATCCTGCTCCCGCTCCCAACAAGCCGCTTGGCGATGAGCTCCTGCATTTCGTCGATGTGCTTACACCCAACGAGAATGAGGCGAGCCTAATCAGTGGAATCGAAGTTACTGACCTTGCTTCTGCAGAGCAAGCTGCCAGATCCCTCGTCAATAGGGGATGCGGCACAGTTATCATTACCATGGGCAGCTCTGGAGTTCTGGCATTCGATGGGAATGAGGTTCTGCATGTTCCTGCATTCAATGTGAAAGCGGTAGACACTACAGGCGCGGGCGATGCTTTCAATGGCGCCTTGGCGGTCAGCCTCGCTGAAGCTAAAGATCTGCATGAGGCGTGTGTATTTGCGTCTGCAGTTGCAGGAATATCTGTGACCAGGATTGGCACGTCGGTTGCGATTCCACATCGTGAAGAGGTATGCGAATTCTTGCGCGGGAAACACCTCTCTTAGCGTGACAAAGACTCATACATTGTTTATGGGAACTGTCTGCCTGCGAACAGTTGCACGCATGTCAAGGCACTCCCATCGGTGGTGCCTGGCAACTGGGTCGCAGGTCATGTCGAGGTCCAGAGCTTCTCTCGGCAGCGTTCACCCAATCATTGTTCCGGGCAACCTGCCCGGTGTTGTTCATACTCTACAAGCGTAAACTGACCTGATGTGGAGCAGCCTTGATGTTGAGCGGCATGGTTGCGATGCCTCTTGTTTTGCCTTTTGCACATTTAGGCGGCCCGGCATGTTCGATGTCCATAGGGTGAAACTCCTGAACGAGGGGTGGCAATCCCAACCGTTAGCCAATGACAAGGGCGTTGTTGGGAGACAGAATCTAAAGGAAGTCGGAGGCAAGGCCCCGGCCCGATGAAGAAGAACGTCGTACGAGGCTGTTAT
>DMOT01000342.1 GCA_003456765.1 Bacillota bacterium | reverse complement strand
CCTCATTTTGTGAGCCTTTCCTGGCTATGGTGAAAGCCATCAGGCCCTGTTATTCAATGCCGAAGGGCGTCGTTGTCCCCAGATTCTTGTATTTAGAATCAGTAACGGTGATATCGCTATCCAACTTCAGCTCAGCAACTAGCTGCTGGGCAGTCTTGGATTGCTGCATCTTGAGGCCCTTTTCGATGTCATCTCTGACTTCCTCAAATGCAGCTTCGCGAGCGGCCTTTCTATCCGTAACCTTGATGATGTGATAGCCGAAATCCGTCTTTACAGGTCCGCTCATTTGGCCGGGCATGAGCTTGAATGCAGTCTTCTCAAATTCTTCTGCCATTCGTCCACGAGGGAACCACCCGACATCGCCGCCTGCAACAGCGGTCGTAACATCGAGCGATTTCTCCCTGGCAAGCTCCGCGAAGTCCGCGCCTTCATCCAGCTGCTGCTTGATCTCTTTAGCCTCTTCCTCAGTTGCAACAAGTATGTGGCTGGCTATTACCTGTTCAGGTTCATCATAGTCGGACTTGTTCTCCTCAAAGAAGGCCAGAAGCGCATCCTCTTCGATGGTGATGTCCTTTGTGGAGATCTTGTACACCAGAAGATTCATCTCAAGAAGGTCCCTGATCTGCTCATCAGTCCAACCATACTGAGAGATCACCATGTCGTACGAGGATCCGATCTGATCCTTAAGCTGTGCGACTTCGGTGTCAACCTCTTCTGCAGTCACTGATACACCGGCTTCCTTGGCCGCCTGGCGCAGCAGAACCTCGTTAATCATCTCTGAGAGCACATCTTCTCCGTAGGCCTTTTCAAGCCTTCCGATGAGCTCGCGTCGTGATATTCTTTCGCCGTTAACGATGGCGACATGAGCCGAGTTTGTGTAAACCACCCATATGATTGCAGCCACTACGACTGCCCCTACGATTATGGCCAAACGAAGCAGAGCGCCCTTGCGCTTGTCCATGCTTGCCATCCCCCTTTTCAACTACGTCCACACTGGCATGCCTCTATCAACAATAAACGAATATCGCCTTAATCGAGTTCCATGTCAAAAAGCCACGGATAGTCTAGCACAGCAGGGCATGCCTGTCAACGAACGCCCAGCATAACGCCGATATCGCAATTTCAGCCCTAGTTGTCGTCGTCTCCGTCAGTCGAACCCCTAAGCTTGCTTGGATCGTAGTTGATGCGGTCGGCAATGGTGACGACATCACTCTCTTTGCTTTCCTTCATATACCTCTTGTACTCACTACGCTCCTTGTCTTCCAATGCCTGCCGTATCGAGAGGCTGATTCGGTGTTCTTGCGGCCTAAGGCCTATGACCTTTACAGTCACAGTCTCGCCCGCATTTACAACCTCTTCAGGCCTTCCGACACGTCTGTCGGCCAACTGGGAAATATGGACAAGCCCTTCAATCCCATCTTCAAGCCGCACAAACGCACCGAAGTCGACGGTTTTGGTTACAACCCCGGTAACCACAGAACCCACAGGGAACCGCTCGCCAACGTCCTCCCAGGGATCCGGCAGGAGCTGCTTGTATCCGAGAGATATGCGCTCCCGTTCGCGATCAACATTGAGGACCTTCACCTTGATCGCCTGTCCTTCAGCGAGTACTTCGCCGGGATGCTTTATCCTCGACCACGAAATATCGGAGATGTGAAGCAAGCCCTCAACTCCGTCCCCTATGTCCACAAATGCCCCAAAGGAGACAAGCCGGGTTACTGTTCCGTTGAGAACCAGACCTCGCTCGAGCGTCTCAAATGCCCGCTCCTTGGCCAGCCTCTCTTCCTCCTCAAGCACCTCACGATGGGAAAGCACCACATTGGAACGGAGCCTCTCTACCTCGCGCACTTTCATTCTCAGCGTCTGTCCAACATAGACACTCAAATCTTCAACGAACCTGCGCCCCACTTGTGACGCGGGAACGAAACCCCGAACTCCTATGTCGACAACAAGCCCGCCCTTGACAGCTTCAGTAACCTTGCCTTCGATAATCTCTCCGGTCTCCATGGCGTTCTCAAGCGTTTGCCACTTGAGGATGGTGTCGGCTCGCGTTTTCGAGGCATACGGCGTGTCGGAACTCGGACGTTGAGAATCGTCGAGCACAACGTAGATCTCTTCGCCTTCAGAAACCACCTCGGAAGGGTGCGAGATCTGCTCAATGCTCAAATGCTTCTTGAAGATGACCGCGTCCGTCCCCGGCTCGATCTCAACAACTACTCTGTCGTCATGGATCTCCTTGACTCGAGCCGCGATTACGTCTGGATCCGACGGAAATTCGTGCGCCGGAGGGGTTATTGTGTCAGCGGCTGGGCGTTCCGCCTCAACCTCTGGCTTCTCATCTTCTGACACTGCCTTCTCCTCACAAGCTTCCGCTGCCTCCGGCTCGACGGCCTCGACTTGCTCCTCTTCGACGGCGACCGCTTCATCACCATCGGCGACTGGCTCCTCAACCTCAGCCTCCGCTGCGTTTACCTCAATCTCCCGAGAGCAAGTTGCGTCTGCTTCTTAGTCGGCACAGGTAGCTTCTGACGGTTCAACTGCGGCACACTCCGTTGTTTCCTCTGAAGCAGGCTCTGCCTGCCCAGCTGCAGTCTCTTCCGGTTTCTCGGCTAGTTCAGATGCGCTAGCCTCACAATCCCTTCTGTCTTGAGCCTCAAGACTCTTTGCTTCCTCCGAGTTCTCCTCGATAATCTCGTGCATAGCGACCTTGACCTCCTCAATTACCCAACTAGGCGTGGATGCTCCGGCCGTCACGCCTATGGTGCAGGCATTCCGGATTGCCCCGTGATCTAGCCCGCAC
>DMOT01000241.1:2976-4605 GCA_003456765.1 Bacillota bacterium | reverse complement strand
AGCTGAATCAGGTTCTTGTCGCTTCCGCAGACTCCGGCGTACTTGGTTTTGACCCTGACCCATTCCTGATTGGGCAGGGCCGGGCGAGCCACGTCTCTGAATACGATATTTGAGAGGCTGTCGTAATATGCTCTTCGCGACAGCGATCCCATGATCATCGAGTAGGCGTATCTTGGCACCGATCCTTCAAACTGAACTGCTTTCATTTGATCAGCCCCATGTCCCTGCCATGTCTCTCGAGAAGGTCGAGGGCGAAATCTATGTCCTGATCTGTGTGGGCTGCGGTTACGTTAGCCCTCAACCGGCAGGTGTTCATGGGTACTGCCGGGTGGAGTATGGGCGATACGAACATGCCGTCCCTGTGGAGCCTGGCTGTAAGTTCCAGCGTCGGCTCTTCCTGCCCGATAATGATCGGTATGACGCAGCTTTTGGTGTTGAGGGTGTCATATCCCAGAGCATTGAGGCCGCCAACGAATCGTTTGATGTTGCGACGTACTGCTGAGATAAGCTCCGGCTCCTCCTCTATCACCTCGAGAGCTGCAGTTATTGCTGCAGCGGACGCCGGCGGTATTGCCGCTGAGAAGACAAACCCGCGGGCGCTGTGGCGGAGGAATTCTATCAGGTCGTGCTTGCCTGCAACGAAGCCGCCTGCTGCGGGCAGGGTTTTGGAAAGAGCCCCGCTTAGCATATCGACGTCGTGGGGGTCCATATTGAAGTATTCCATGATTCCATGGCCTGTTTCGCCGAGTACGCCCAGGGAGTGCGCTTCGTCAACCATCAGCCAGGCACCGTATTCACGGCATATTTCAACGAGCTCGGGGAGGGGACAGACGTCTCCATCCATGCTGTAGACTGCGTCGACGATCACAAGCTTGCCGTCATATCTGTTCTTTCCGGCTTCTAGAAGGCGCCTGAGGTCGTCCATGTCGTTATGCCTGAAACGCTGAAAGGTGGCATTGCATAGAAGACAGCCATCAATAATGCTTGCATGGCTGAGCTTGTCGGTGATGACTACGTCGTTTCTTCCCAGTAGAGTCTGTATCGTAGTGAGGTTTGCAACATAACCTGAGCTGTAGGCTATTGCATCCTCGTGTCCGAGGAATTCAGCCAGTTTGGTCTCGCACTTGACATGCTCTGTGGTGGTTCCGGCGAGGATTCTTACGCCGTGGGTCCCTGAACCGAAATGGTCGAGGGCCTGTCTGGCGCGTTCCTGCACCTTGGGATGTTTCAGCAACCCAAGGTAGCTGTAGGATGAGAACATGACCATCCGTCTTCCGCCTATGTGTACATGGGCACCATCCAGTTCATCTATTTGCTGGAGGTAGTAGTATCTGTCATTCTCTCTTAAGGCGTTATAGGTTTCTTTAAAGGAGTCTATGCGGTTCTGAAATACGCTCACGATTAACCCTCCCTGACACGGTGTTCACAAAAATGTGCACAAACACATATTACTACCCGCCACGCAGCGTGTCAACGTGGATGTGCACGGGTGCACAGTCTGGCAGATCTTCTTGGCTATTGCTCATTTGTCATAGTGACGCAGTGAACCGATTTGGGCAGGCTACAGGAGAGGCAATGCTACCGGGAGGGCAATGCTACCGCAGGGGCAATGCGACGCGAGGGGCGATG
>DMOT01000241.1:1944-2917 GCA_003456765.1 Bacillota bacterium | reverse complement strand
ACGCGAGGGGCGATGCGACGGGACGGGCAATGGAAGAGACGGGCGTGTCTGGATATGCCCGATCACATGAGAATCCTGTGGGCAAGAGGGCGTGATACCATGGATGCGGCAATCAGTGTGGCAACCATGAAGATGATGCGGAAGAGGGAGCGCTTTTCAGTTCTTGGCTCATTCGGAAGCCCTAGAGCACAGGCGGAAACGAATCCTCCGAAGAGTCCGCCAATATGGGCGTAGTTGTCAATGAGCGGACTTGTGAAGCCTATGAAGAGGTTGAGAAGGACGACCAGGATGAACCTTGACCCGGCGATCACGGCAAAATGCCTGGGGTACCTTATCCCGAAGTAGAAGAGGCAGCCAGCAAGTCCGAATATTGCGCCCGAAGCCCCTACGCCCAGCACCATAGGGTCGGAAAGATATGTGCTTACAATCGATCCCCAGATGCCTGAGAGAAGATAGACGAATGTGAACCGCATGGTTCCCAGGAGCCGTTCTGTCACGTTTCCGAGATTATAGAGAGAATAAGAGTTTGCGGCAAGGTGGAGCAATCCGGAATGGAGGAAGACGGACGTTACCAGGCGCCAGGCCTCGCCCGCGCGAATTGCCGGGCCGAATTTCGCGCCCCATTTAAGGAGGACTAACGGGTCTTGCGATCCCCCGGATGCTTCGAGCAACCCAAAGATGATTCCGTTGACCACAAGTAGCGTGTACGTCGCGGGTGCAGTTCGCTGGATGGAGAGTGGTCGTTCAGGGTAGCCCATATTGATCCCTCCCTAAGGGTTCCAATGCAAATACTACACGATATGTGCCACATGTATCAAGATATTTGCGGATGGACGGTTCGCACATTGCAGGCAACAAGTCCGAAAACTGGGCCCGAGTAGAATGGTGCAACGCCATGTTCGGGCACGCGAGGTTGCCTGGACGGTGACTCCCTGGAATCTGCTAAAGGCCAGCTCTCGCCGACTATCAAAAT
>DMOT01000241.1:0-1751 GCA_003456765.1 Bacillota bacterium | reverse complement strand
GCTGTGCCTTTCCAAATAGCGCTTTTTACTATGCAGGAGACAGGGCCAACAGAAAGAGACGCGTTCACATCATGACAGATCAGCATCAATGTTTTGCGTAGGACACCTCCCAGTAGACACAGCAGGTTTGGCAAACGAGAAGGCGCGGGGATGCGATTATCTGGCGGGGGTAGGAGCATATCCTTGCAGGCAAGTTACGGGTGTTAGCAATGCAGTTGGCGCAGCATGGAACTTCTTATGGGTGGCCCCGGCTCTCTTCTTCTCAAAATTTGGTGAGCCGAAGCGCGCCATTTCAGATCTTTGGCAACTGAGCTATGAATTCATGCATCACACCGGCGCCGCTTGCGCAGAAGCAGGGTACTTCGTCTCGGTGGCGAATCCCAAAAGGTGCAGGGCTGGGCTATTCGAGCCCAAGACGGGCGTTTTCCGCACCGGCTGAACCTACTCGGGCTCCAGCTGATGCTTTCCGTAGCCTGGGGCGCACGAGCGATACTGCTGCCTGACGCGAGCAGGCGAACTGCACCGGGATACTCGTGCGTCAGAAGACTTGTGGTTCTTTCGGACTCAGGTGCGGAGCCGGAATGAGGTCGTGGCCGGAATGGCTTTCGCCCTGTTCATCTCAGGAGGTGAACACCGTGGGCGATCCTCAGTGGACTTCCCTGTCAGATCCGGAGTTGGCACGCATGGCGGCAACAAGTTCACAGGACGCCTACTCTGAGCTTGTGAGAAGGCACTCTGCGAAGCTCCTGAATCTTGCCTGGAGGATGTCAGGCTCTGAGGAAGAGGCGTGGGACGCTGTTCAAGAGGCCTTCATGGCCGGATGGCGAAGCATTGCCAGTTACAGGGGCGACGCCGAAGTCTATACATGGCTGCGCAAGATACTGGTCAATGTGATACTTGGCAAGTTGAGGAGCAGGGGCCGGATGCAGATAGTGTCGCTGGATGAACCAGTAGAGTTAGACGAGTCTTACATTGAGCATGAAATCGCAGATGACAGCCTCGACCCGCAAGAAGTTGTGGGGCGTATGGAAACGATCGAATCCATACGTACCGCCGTGGCTGAGCTGCCGGCAATCTATGGATCCGTTTTTGTTCTGCGAGAAGCTGAAATGCTATCGTATTCTGAAATAGCGGAGGCCCTCGACATCTCCGAGGGCACGGTCAAATCAAGATTACACATGGCAAGGCGACTGCTGAGGGAGAGACTGACTAAGGAGGTGGCTGCTGCGCGGCGAGATTGAAGCCGATGCGGCGCTCTCTTGATGATCCAAGATAAGCTGCTATGCTGGTTTGGAATTGGACGCGATAGACGCCGCAGTCCGCATCCAGACGGCATGACTCTGGGAATGTATTTGGACGGCGAGTTGCCGAAGGGGAGGACTGCGTCTGTAGAAGCTCACCTCGAGGCATGTGCTTCGTGTCGCGACGAAGTGCAGCTGTTGGCTGCACTGGGTGAAGAATTCAGGGACATGGCTGATCCTGTATGGGATGTTGAAGCAATGGTCTGTCAGGCCATGGCTGAGGTGGAGCGCGTTGAGGCCTTGCGTGCTTCTGACAGTGCGAAGGCCGGCCGGGTCCGGTCGGCGGGAGCTCGGGGGAGGGCTATGGTGCCCCTTGCGGCTGCCGTGGCGGTAACCGGGACGTTTGCGGGTTTCAATTCATATACTGGGGTCGGGCGGAGTCTTGCCGGGCCGGATAAGGCTCTCATCCGATCCCCCAACAAGATCTCCTCGCGCCCTGTTGGAGGAGAT
>DMOT01000239.1 GCA_003456765.1 Bacillota bacterium | reverse complement strand
AATGTGGGAATCAAAATCTCAGCAGCGATTCTGTCTATATATGGTATCATGCCGTGCTATGGATTAGCCCCATTCCCCAGGGATTTCATAAGAGCACGAAGGAGAACTGCTTTTTCAACTTTTGGCAATGCGAATTTCTTCGGTTCTTACCTCGTTCTAGTCATACCAATCGCATTGGATAGATTCATAAGAAGAAGGAAAGACATCTCGGGACTTGTTTACAGCATTTTGATATATGCACTCCTTTGCACACGCACCAGGGGGGCCTGGATTGGGGCCACTGTCGCCATAGTTGCATATCTTGTCATCAATAGACTATCGGCAACACATCGCAAACAAGACATCCGGAGAATCATATCCATACTTCTGATCACAGTCGCTGTCGTCCTGGCTTTCAACGGCCTAAGTGACAATGCCTTTATGAAGAGGTACAAGTCAATCTTTGATGATGCGGCCCGAGTAATTAGGAATGAGGAAGCTGAACGGGCCGGCGCCGGTAGAATCTTTCTCTGGAGAAGAGTCATTCTCCTCATCAAAGAGAGGCCCCTGACTGGATACGGGATTGAGAATCTCCGCGAGCCTTTCACCGAAAGATTCGGCCAAGAGGTGATTGCCGTATTTGGCAATATGCTGTATTTCGACAAAGCACACAATGAATATCTGCACATTGCAGTTACGACTGGAATCCCATCGCTGATTGTGTATCTGTCACTTGTTACCAAGGTGCTTCATGTAGGCTTGACAAGGTTGCGAGAGAATGACACATACTGTCCATTCGTCGCATCTGTACTGGGGTATTTGGTTCAGGCTTTCTTCAATATCAGCGTTGTTTCTGTTGCCTACATGTTCTGGGTGTTCCTGGGCATTCTCTGCAACTATGACGACTTGCACCCCGGCCCAACATGATGTCGTTCAATCCACCAGCTCATCAGGGGTTTTGGGCAGATCCGGAGAAGGTACAGACCATGGATGTACTCCTCAGTTTGCTCAAATAGGTAAGACCTTGCCTGCTGCTACCTGTGCAAGCGCGATGTGACCTTGTCGCGCCGCGACATAACGGGGGCAATCGGAAGTGCCGCACATGGTGGGGTCCGGCAGGTCTGCCCATGCTGGCTTGATGTACGGAGCCTTTGGAGGCCCGGCCGCTAGAGCATCCAGAGATTCCGCAGATAGCCGATCATGACAGAAGCCCCTGTACTATAGGCCCTCCTCCCAATCTGCGTAAAAGCAGATCAACTGTACCCCAGGCACTCCCAGACCCCCTGGGATAGTGCTATGTGTGCCTATAGGGCTCCAGCAATAGTGCTATATGTATTTATGCCCAGTTCAGGCACGTGCATATGTAGCCCAATCGGCGTGCATGAAAGCCCGCAACTCATTTGCTCATTGCATCGCGGGCTTTCATGCACAACCCTGGAGACGTGTTCATTGTACTAGAGGCTCACCGCCTTCCTATAACAAGCCTTCCGACTTCGGACCTTTCCCCGCTATCTGTGATGACAACGTAAAGGTAAAATCCGTTTGCGACTGGCCTTCCGCCTCTTGTAAGATCCCATTCGTAGGACTTTGCGGCCGCCCACAGCTTGGCCATGTGTACAGGCCTGCCGGCCACGTCGTATACAAGAAGCTCTCCGTCTGTATCTATGTCGTAGTAGAACGTTACCCGTTCACTGGCCGGGTTAGGGGCTGCTGTGATCATGCGAGTGAGTGCGATTACCGTGAACTCCTCGCTTATGGCCGCTCCGGATGCACCTTCCGGGTCAGCTGCTGTGACTCTTATCCTGTACTTACCTCCCCGCTCCAGCTCGGCGGTATCCCATACGTGCTTTCCGCTGTTAGGCCCGCCGGAAACTATGGCCTGCCAGGCCTGGCCTTCTTCAGGCCTGTATTCAAGGGTTATCTTGAGCGCATCCTGGTTATCATCAGCGTCTGTGGCCTTCCATTCTATCGTTGCCTCCCCCGAGAGCGCCTGGCCCGCTCGGGGCCTCATGATCTCAACCCGGGGCGGCAGGTTGACGATCTCTATGGTGCCTTCCGCCGTGGCCGCAAGCCCGCCGTTATCGGTGACGGTGAGTAACACTGTAAATTGGCCCTTCTCGGAATACTGGTGGTCCGGGCTGGGTTCAAAGCTTTCGCACCCGTCCCCGAACTCCCAGTGCCAGGCCACGATCCATCCATCATCAGTCGACTCGTCGACGAACTTAACAACATCGCGCACTGTGGGAGACGGCGGGGCGAAGCCGAAATCGGCCGCCGGGGCAAGGTTGATTATAGTGAACTCACCAGTGACGAACTCATCCTGCGCGCCTGCGGGGTCAGTGGCTCTTGCCCTCAAGCGAAAGGTCTCGCCCGCCTTCCTAACTGCGATCGTGTTCCACTGGAAGCAGCCGGTGTTCAGAAGTCCGCGGCCCAGCTCATGCCAGTGGCTGCCGTCGCGGGTCCAGGCAAGGTCGATCAGGAGGTCATCGTTGTCATCGTCTGGGTCCGTTGCGGTCCATTTGATCTCGCACTCCTTGTGCAACTCGTCTCCGCCCACAGGCGCCTTAATCTCTATGGCGGGTGGAACGTTGATCTTGAGCGTCACCGGGATGACCGCAAACGGACGCTGCGGATCGTTCGCCGACACGTACAGGCAGAGGGAGTATGTGCCGCATACGGCGTCAGGCGATCCCAGCGTTAGGATGATATCCCGGCTTTCTCCGGGTGCAAGATGCCCGGATAGCGGATCGACCTTGATAATCGATCCTCCGCCCTTTGCAGGCTCGGGGACAATGGATCCTGTCCACTCAGAGCTTGCTGGAACGCCTGGCCCGACTGATATCTCAAAATCCATTGTCCCTGCGCCCTTGTTGCCTAGCCTCATGATGGTCTGCTTTTCTTCTCC
>DMOT01000149.1 GCA_003456765.1 Bacillota bacterium | reverse complement strand
AGACAGGCCTGTAGTATGGCGCGGCCCGCTTCTTGCCGGAGCAGTGAAGCAGTTTTGGACAGACGTCACCTGGGGAGACCTGGACTTCATGGTCATCGACCTTCCGCCGGGAACCGGCGACATTCCCCTTTCAGTAATGCAGTCGATACCGGTTGAGGGCCTGATAACAGTCTCATCCCCGCAGGACGTTGCGGCACTTGTTGTCCGCAAAGCAGTGAACATGGCCCGGATGATGGAAAAGCCGGTAATAGGGCTTGTGGAAAACATGAGCTATATCGCATGCCCCAAGTGCGGAGAAGTGATACATCCCTTCGGGAAGCCGGCAGGCGCAGAGTTCGCTGCAGAAATGGAGATTCCGTTCATTGGAGAGATGCCCATCGACCCTTCACTTTCTGAAGCGGCCGACCGGGGCGAGATCGAGGAATATGAGAGTCCTATCATGCAGGGGCTCGCCGACGCTGTTGTCAAGCACACAGGAGCAGGCGCGCCAAAGAAATAGCCCCGTGCTCGACTGAGCGCCGGCGCTGCATGAGAGGCTTATTAAGACAAGTTTCTCTCTTCTCCATCTCCCTTAATAGGGCTTGATTCACCGATAGAGGAGAGGGAATGAAGCAGGGCAGTTTGTGAGGACGGCCCTGCTTCATGCTTAAACCGCCCTCGGGTAGGTTACACCAACTAGAATATCTTTGCAACCCCGCCCGAATCATCCCTGAGAACCGCTCCTGCCTCGGCTGACGCCGAGGTTCTCCCATCTTTCAGAACATATACCCGGTCGGCCACAGAAAGCGCCGCCCTTGCATTTTGCTCAACCAGAAGCACCGCAGTTCCTGCTCTGTTTATCTCGGAGATGGCCTCCATGACCCTTTCCACCATGATAGGCGCCAGCCCCATTGACGGCTCATCCATGCATATAAGACGGGGCGACGTAACAAGCGCCCGTGCAATCGCCAGCATCTGCTGTTCGCCTCCGGAGAGAGTCCCGGCAAGTTGAGACCGCCTGATAGCCAGGGCGGGGAAGACCGAAAACGCCCGGTCTATGCCTTCCCGAGCCTGCTCCAAGCTGCCCACAGCATCAGCTGCAACCTCCAGGTTCTCCATTACCGTCAGCCCCGGGAAGACTCTTCGTCCCTCCGGCACGACCCCCATGCCCATCCGGATTACCTCGTTCGTTGGGCGTCCGTCTATGCGCTCCCCGGCAAAAAGGATCTGCCCCCGGGTGGGGCGCAGCCTTCCCGTAATGGTCTTCAGCATCGTGCTCTTTCCTGCCGCATTAACCCCCAGAAGCGCTACTGCTTCGCCAGGGTTGACGCAGAGGTTCACTCCTTGCAGGACTACAGCAGGGCCATACGACGAATGCACATCCACAAGCTCCAGAAGGGGCGAGGCAGGCTCAGAGGCATCCGCCGCCGGGGCATCCTCCTTCGGTCTCCGCCTCGAGGCACGAGAGCCTCCGAAGTAGGCGCGGATGACCTCCGGGTTCTCTGCAACTTCACTGCAATGGCCTTCAGCTATTTTCTGGCCGTGATCCAGTACGATCACCCTGTCGCATGCCGCTGCGATCAAGTCCATATGATGCTCGATTACGACGATGGTGTAGCCGCGATCACGAAGGGCGACGATCTCTGCGGCCATTGCCCTGATCTCCTCAGCGGTCATCCCTGCAGCTGGCTCATCCAGGAGAATGAACTTCGCTCCTGTGGCGAGCGCCCGGGCCATCTCCACTCGTCGCTTGTCAGGGTACGAAAGTTCCGCAACGATGTCAGACTCCCGCTCGGCAAGGCCGCACTCCATGCCGTGGAGGATGCTTCTTACGTATGAAACGTCCTCCTCTTCCTGGCGCAAGTGGGACTTCGTCTTGAGGAGTATCGCCCCCAGATTCGCATCCTGGCGCAGGTGGCATCCTGCCAGCACATTCTCGAGGACGCTTTGGGTCTCATATAGCCTTATGTTCTGGAACGTCCGTGCCGCCCCCATCGCTGCCACCTCATGCGGAGCCTTGCCCACAATCGAGCGTCCATACAGCCTGATGTCGCCTCCAGAGGGGTCCACAAGGCCTGTAATGAGGTTGAAGATAGTCGTTTTGCCGGCGCCGTTCGGCCCGATGATCCCCAGGATTTCGCCACGTTCAACCGAAAAGCTCACGTCTGAAAGCGCTGCCAGTCCTCCGAAATTGCAGCTCAGTCCGACAACGTCCAGGACCGGAAGTCCGTCTTGCGAACCTGCCTCGCATGCGTTGCATATAGCTCCCGGGACCGCACCCGGGGCGAAACTGGACGAGGCAGGGTCTTTGTCGGCAACTTTGCCCGGGTCAACCCCGATCAACCTTTCGCCAGAGGCTATCAACCCCTGAGGCCGGAAGATCGCCAGGAGCACCAGGGCAAAACCGTATATGAGCATCCTGTAAACGCTGTATGCCCGGAGGACTTCGGGCAGTATCTGAAGGATCAGCACTCCGAGCATTATCCCCGGCACGCTCCGCGCTCCGCCCAGAACGAGCATGCAGTAGACGGCTATTGTTTCGCTCATTGTGAAGTTCTGCGGGAAAACCGCGCCCTGCCATGACGCAAAGAGCGCGCCGGCAAGCCCGGCAATGGCCGCAGCTCCCGCAAAAGCGGATACCCTGTACCGCCGTACATTTACCCCCATGCATTCAGCGGCCGTCTCATTCTCCCGCAGCGCATTCCATGCCCTCCCGATCCTGGAACCTGCAAGCCTCGAGATCCCTACGAGAACCGCAGCAGCAAAGATCCAGATGAAAACGTACTGCGCCTCCATGGATCCCAGTGTGAGGCCCAAAATCTTGGGCGGGTCGATTGCGACTATGCCGTTGGGGCCGTTTGTGATGTTGATCGGGCGGTCCATGTTATTGAGGAGTATCCGCACTATCTGGCCGAACCCCAGAGTCACCATTGCCAGGTAGTCGCCGTGGAGGCGCAGAGTGGGCAGGCTCACAGCGAACGCTGCCAGAACTGCCGCCGCCACCGATGCAGCTGCCGCGACGAAGAAGGGCATGTGGATCCCGAACTGGGGAGATGCAAGCAGGGCATATACATACGCCCCGATCCCGTAGAACCCGGCGTAGCCAAGATCAAGGAGGCCTGCCTGGCCGGCTACGATGGAAAGCCCGGCCGCCAGCATGAGGTATATGCCGACAGATCCTCCTGCCCGCATCAAGTAGTAGTTCTTCGTGATCAATGGGACGGGCAGCAGAACGGCATAGCCCAAAAAGACCAGGATGCGCCCGATGGGGATGTGCCCGCGTCTCAACAGTCCCAATCTGCCAAGAAGGCCGACTTGAGTCAGACCGCCGGGGAGCGAGCGTCCTGGAGCAGTCTCACCGCACCGCCTCGACATGCCGCGGGCGCGTTCTTTCAAGGTGTCCAAAAAATCACTTGACATCGGCTATGCCGCCTTTCGAGTTTGTACTTGCGAGCGTCCTCACGCCCTTGACTGCTGGGGCTTGCCGTACAGCCCGTAAGGACGAAGGATCAAAGTCAGAATCAACACCGCGAACACTATGGCGTCTTTGTATACCGGCGGGGCGATGAGCACTCCGAAGCTCTCGGCCAGGCCGAGCAGGAGCCCTCCCACTACTGCTCCCTGGAAGCTCCCTATTCCCCCCAGCACTGCTGCGGTGAAGGCTTTCATTCCTGCCGAGAACCCGATCATGAAGTCCACCTGGGTGTAGTAGAGGCCTATCATCACCCCGGCGAGCCCTGCCAGGGCCGAACCGAGCATGAACGTGGCAGATATCACAAGAGACGTGCGAATCCCCATGTATTCAGCAGCTTCCGCATCCTGGCTCGTTGCCCGCATTGCCCGGCCGAACTTCGTCTTGAGCACTACCGCATCCAAGATGACCATGGTTAGGATGGACGTGCCAAGCATGGCAAGGCGCGTCGCCGAGATGGCGGCGCCTGCAACGTGGACCACCATGTCCTGCGGGATCAGGAGCTCGGTGGGGATGGCTTTCGCCCTTCCCGATGTCAAGAGCATCGCAGCGTTTTCAAGTATGATGGAAACGCCAAGTGCCGAGATGAGGGGGGCCAGGCGCGAACCGCCCCGGAGCGGTCTGTAGGCGAACCTCTCGATCGCCGCACCGAGCAGAGCTGTTGCTGCAATCGCTGCAAGCGCCATGGCGGCCAGGGCCAGAGCGGGAATGGCGATGAGCCCGCTTCTTTGGAAAAGGGACAGGATTGCCCAGCCCGCAAAGGCCCCTGCCATGAAGACATTCCCGTGTGCGAAGTTGAGCATCTTGAGAACGCCGTAGACCATGGAGTAGCCCAGGGCGAGGAGGGCATACACACTTCCGAGGGTGATCCCGTTTACTATCTGCTGTGGAACTTGAGCTAGAAGCTGTTCCATGGAATTCACTCCGATCAAGATTCGCTATCAGCCCATTAGGGCCATTCCATTCAATTCTTGGATAAGCCCGCCGGGGAAGCTCGATGCTGCTCGCCCCGGACGGGCTTCTTCCGTTGGCCGGCGCAGGATCAACCTATCTGGCGGGTACAGTCGCAGGATACTCCTTCACAGGCACGAAGTTTCCGCCCTTCACTTGATAAACGAAGATGTTGGCCCCTACTACATCGCCTTTTGAGTCGAAGCTTATGGGGAACCCGAGAATGCCTCTGTAGTCGCGGGTTTTGCCCAGGGCAGCGATGACATTGGCCCGGGTTATCTTCATCGGATCAGAATGGGCTCGCCTGGCGGCATCTATCAAGATGCAGGCTGCCTCATACGACTGTCCGCCGAACACGCTCATAGCCCCGTACTTCGACTCGAACTTCCGGATGAACTCGCGTGCTTCAGGGATTTCTTTTATGTCTCGGCCTATGGATGTGACGAACATCCCTTCTGCAAGCCCGGCGGCCCCGTCGATTAGCTGGTCCTTCTCCTTCAGCCCGTCGCCGCCCATGTAGGCTGACTTGAGGCCGAGGCCCGCAGCTTGTTTGATGAGGCTTGCCGCCTGAGCCGGATTGGCGAGGCCCAGGTAAACCAGGTCAGGTGCAGATGATTTGACACGGGTCAGGATAGGGGAGAAGTCCCTGTCTTCCATGGATATCTGCCCGCGGAGGACTCTTACGCCTGCGGCCTTGAGGGCCGGCTCCACCTGGTCTGAAAGGCCCTGCCCGTAGGTTGTTTTGTCATCGATGATGTAGACTGTCTTCGGTTTCAGAGTTTCAACTATGAATCGCGCAGATGCCGGTCCTTGAGCATCATCGCGCGGACAGATACGGTGCATAACCTTGTAGCCCATCTCGGTCAGATCTGGGTTCGTCGCTGATTGGCTTATGATGGCAAGGCCCGCTCTTTGATACGTGGGCAGGGCTGCCTGGGCAGTCGCGCTGTTCATCGGCCCCACGACGCCGATGACCGCACGGTCCATTGCGAGTCTCTCTGCCACGAGGATCGCCTTAGACGGGTCTGCCGCATCGTCGGCCTCCACTATCTCTATCTTCCGTCCCCCGATGCCGCCTGTTGCGTTTGCTTCATCAACAGCCATCCTTATGGCATTCAGTCCGTCAAGCCCGATCTTGGAAACGTCGCCAGTGTAGGGGCCTGCAGCCCCGATCTTGATCGGAGAAAGCTTTGCCGGGCGGACCACTCCTGTTGCCGCCATGAGCAACAGTGCGACCGTTGCCAGGGCAAGGGATATGACCTTTAATTTGCCTCCAGGATTTTTCATCATGGTAGTGGCCTCCTCTTTTCTTGCTTGACTGGTCAGTTGGATGAAAGCCCCGCCGGTACGCAAAAAAGCCCGTCCGCCAAGGGACGAGCTTAAATCTCGTGGTGCCACCCTAATTGGATAGACTAATCTATCCCACTTGTCCAGGGCGCGGCCTCCATCTGGGTGAAGGCGATGCCCCTGCCCGATAACGGGGGCTTCCGGCTCAGCCTACTCGGGTGCACGCACAGTCGGCGCGCTTTTCGGCCTGCGACTCCGGGGCCCACTCGCCACATCCTTCCCACAGGGCTTTCACTTTCCCCCGCTCGCTAAGGGATGGCAGTTGCTGCGGCGATCTTCCCCATCAAAGTCTTTTCATCCACACATGATTCAGTTTCCTAATATGTAACACCAGAAGTGGCGAGTTGTCAAGGGGCAATTTCGTTTCAGCCACCCGCAAGTAGGCCACGTTCCTCATGCCTGCGGCTTCAGGCATACAGGACAAGCTCTGGGAAGTATGTGCCATAGAAACCCCTGTCCCGTGTGAGCAGGCGGTCGGCGTGGATCATAGCGTGTGCCCCTATTATGAAGTCTGCAATGATGTGTTCCTGCGACTGGATGGCTGCGCCGCACTGGTCGCAGTAGACATGCTTGAGCTTACCCGAGGAGGCGCATTGCAGACGATCATCGCGATTTATCGTGTACTTCCGCCACGCGGCAGCGGCTGCTTGAAGCGAAGCGCGGTCTGACGGGACTAGCCTTATGCCCGTGCGAGAGAGAAACTCTTCAAGATCGCGGACGTTGTCGAATTGGGCCGCGAGTTCTGAATAGACCACATCGCAGATGATGAGAGCGCCATCGGCGTAGGCCGCATCTATCAACTCCTTGGACGCATCCACATGGAGTTCATCTGCGAGCAGGATGTCGAGAAGGACGTTCGTATCCACGGAGGTGATCACCTGGGGCCCCTCATTTCATCTATCACCCGGTCGGTGCTGGCGTTCGCCTCTTCCAGATATCCCACATATGGATCGAATGGCGAATCCTGGACGTACTTGCTGAGGATGTAGCCTTGCGGCGATTCCCGTATCTCCAGAACATCTCCGGGATCGAGCCCCATTTTCCTACGAAGATCTACTGGTATAGTGACCTGGCCTTTAGATGTGACCTTGGCCTTGTATGGCCCATCCATGGGGTTCACGCCTCCTTCTTTCGAGCTGAGGTAAGGAATTACCCATCCTCTGTCAAGTCCCACCACTGGGTCATCCGGTTAAGCCACCAGCTTCCTGCGGCGCTTACGATGCCTGGCGGCCCGAACTATCACAACCACCAGTGCCACCAAAACTGCCAGAATCAGAACCAACCAGATCCACAGAGGCACAGTATGTTTCGTGACGAGTCGACCGGCGGTGGCGGCGTAGTACGGGGAAATGCGGGGGTTGCCCTCATTGTCGAGGGGCTGGCTAGCTGCATATTCCACCACTGCCTGCCAGACCTTGAGTTCGTGGCCATTCCTGTAGATTATTGCGTCATCCAAATCCACAATCGGATTGCCGTGTTCGTCCTTCATGACTAGCCCCAGGCTGGGCAGCATTTGGCCTACCATGGGCAGGAAGGAGGCGATGTAGTAATCGGTAACAATGTGGTAGAGCTGCTGGTCGTTCTTGGCGAGCCTGATATACTCTTCTGTGTCCTGAATGCCCTCTCCGGCATACAATTCCGCCGACAAAACCGCCATTGTTGTGGGGATGGGCAGGTCCAAAAACGGCACGGTGAAGAGCACCGCCCGGTCTGGATCATAGATCATCCTGGCCCCCGAAAATTGCAGGAAGTAGGTGTCGCCCATTAGCTCAGCAAGCAGCACCTGGACTTCAAAGAGCCGGCGAAGCTCCTGCCCGGTTAGATAGGCCGACACCAGAGGATAGCCAGGGGTTCCGTCTGGTCCCGAACCCAACCCGACCAGAGATGCCAGGTCATAGAAGCAAACCCGGTCCTCGGACCAGGGCATTGAACCTGGAACAATGCTTCCCCGCAGCGTCCCGTTGGCCTGGCAGGCCAGGTGGACCTTTTCGCCAGTCGTCTCTTCCGTCACCAGGCGCATGGCATCCGTGACGAAGTTGGCGAAGGGCGTTTCCTGCAATACAGGGGTATTGGGGACGGCAAAGCTTGACCAGACCACCGTCTCGGCAATATCGGCGAACCGCCCATCGGTCATCTCGGCGATCATGGTGTTGAGATCGGCAGTACATTCGGCTACAAGCTCTGCTGTTTCAGGTTCCTGTGCGAACGTGTCGTCAAGAGGGATTACGTAGGGCTGGCCCGTATCAGCGTTGCGAACGCGGACCTTGCCCGTGGCGGTATTGTAGGCCAGTTCCAGACAGCCCATATACTTGAGATACTCCCCTGCCTGGACGATGATGGTCTCGCCTTCGATGATGGGCTCCCTGAGCAGCGTGTGGGCATGGCCGCCGACAACTACGTCGATGCCCGGCACAGCTTTCGCCAGATCCACATCCTCATCTTCTCCGGCATGGGTAATAGCGATGATAACGTCCACATCCTGCTTCTCCAGTTCCGCCACTGCGGCCTGAGCCGCTTCCACCTGGTCGGCAAACTCGACCGGGGCGGCATTGGGGGCTACATTGACGGCGTCAATACCTATGAGCCCGAAGAATCCGAGCTTCAGCCCGCCTTCGAGCACCTTCACATGGGTTTTGTTTATCCCCACATCGTCCAGGGCGTGCCCTGGAGGGGGCAGGACGTTGCTGGCCACCAAGACTGTATCTGCGTTGGCGGCTGGATAGCCCGCGGCCGTGTAATACTCCGCCAGGAGGTCAGGCCCGTAGTCATATTCGTGGTTGCCAATGGTGATCACATCGTAGCCTATCTCTGTCATTACAGACAGTTCCGGAGCCTTGCCCTCCAGAGCCAGCCATGAATAGGGATGGCCCGCTACATAGTCCCCTGCAGAAAGCAGCAGTACCGGTTCATTCACAGCCTCCTTGGCCGCTCTTATGTCCTTCACTGCCTGGGCCAGGCGGGCAAACCCGCCCAGAGATGGGTTGGGCTTCTCGCTGTCGAAGTCCACCAGGGGAAAGGGTACCATCGCAGAGTGTTCATCATTGGTGTGTAGAATCGTGAAATGGAGTTCGTCAGCTGTCATGGTGGAGTGCAAGGATTCTGCCAGAACGGATGGAGTGCTGAAAGTACTAAGCACAATCAAGGATATCAGTGACAACACCGTGAGCCTTCGCATAGCGCACCTCCGAGTATCCCTATGAATCCATTGTACTCGTCAATTCTGCATCTGCATGGCCATCGCCTGCTTCCGCCCGGGTCATATGTTTCGCAGGATGTTGAGCTTATGAGGCATCGAACGTCAGATCATTCAACATGCGGTGCGCGCCGAGAAGACTGCGGCTGCACCCTGCCTGAAGACTACCTTGACGTCTGCAAATCCTGCCTCGCCCAGGATTGCAACTTGCGATTCTATGCTCAGCGGAATATCGATGTGATACTTCCCGTCCAAAACTTCATCCTTTCCGATCAGCCCGTCGGCCCGGAGCGACTCTGAGATTTCGGCATACTGGGCCAGCCTTGACTTCTCCTCTTCAGGCGACACCACATAGTCCCCTTCCACGTAACTCCCGCCCGGCTTGAGCGCGCGGGCAATCCTCGAGTACAGGCTGCGTTTAGTGGCGGGTGTGAAATGGTGCATGGTTTGGACAGAGATCGCATGATCAAACGAGCGCTCAGGAAAGGCCATCGTCAGATAGGATCCACGCACGATCGACACCTGTGGCCTGTGTGGCGAATCTGAGAGTTTGGCTTCAAGCCTGGCGAGCATGTCAGGAGAAACGTCGACAGCTGTGATCCTGGCGCCCGGCACTCTCCGGAAAACGAAATCAAGCTCCAGCCCTGTGCCGCACCCAAGGTCCAGGATGGACAGGGGTTGGCTTGTGATCGGGATCTGGCCAGCCACAGACGAATAGAATTCGTCAAAGGCCGGCATTATCTCCCGCATGTGCGCCTCGTAGGTGTCGACCCTTCTGTCGAAGAACTCTGCCATTCGTTCAAAGCCGTTGCATTTATCTCTCATCCTCGTATCCCCCAAAGAGCGCCCGGTGCCGGACGGGCGTTCTTATGTTCACGGTTTCGTCGCTCCCGGCCATTATCATAGCATGCTATGGCAATAAGCTGCCACATTCCCAGATATCCACTTCTATTAGGCTCCAGCTTTAGGAGCGTGACCCCCGCTCCGCACCACAACTGCCAATAAGAAGGACTTGGGATGTCGTGAAAAGAATCAATGATGACAAGCATCCGACTCCACCAGTTCGATCAGGGTCGGTGATTCCAATGTGTGGCTTGCCTGGCTTTGTTTGATGGGGATGGCCGCCTCAGTCGGCTGGATAGAAGAGGCCCGGCCCCCTATAGCCGAAAACCGATGCGAGGAGGAAAGCGACGTCTGCAGCGGGCCCGATAGATAGGCAAGCTGCCGGCGCAGAAACGACATGGCTCACAGCCCCCCGATAGTGCGGACGAAATTCGTGCCGCCGCTGCCCAGAAAGAAGCTACTGGACAGGCCTCGGCTGACTGAGGCATTGGACGGCATTGCCGACCATTGTGTAACAATTGTGCAGGCCGGGCCGGGATATGGGAAAAGCACTGCTCTCGCCGCCTACCTAGCCGGCAATCGAGCACCTGCCGCGTGGTACAGTGTGAGCGGGGAAGATGCCGACCCCAACATCTTCATAGCCCACCTCATATGGTCCCTCCGAAGCTTGTGCCCTTCTATCGGGGGACGATCCCTGGCGATCCTGGAGGAACGATACGATCACCTCGCACGGAACGATGCCATCGATCTTCTTGCCAACGACATCCTCGACATGATTGCAGGCGACTTCGTAATAGTCATCGACGACTACCATCTCGTCGGCGGAAACCCTGAAGTCAGCGAACTTGTCGAGCGCCTCATCAACACCATGCCCTCTCACTGCCACGTTGTCCTGTTGACCAGGGAGCGCCCCTCTTTTGGGTCACTGGCGAGATGGCGGGTGAAAGGTGAGGCATTGGAACTGGCCGAGGAGGATCTTGCCTTCACTGGCGAGGAAATATCCGCGTTGTTTACGGGGATATACGACTACACAGTCACGCCCGACCAGGTAGATGCAATATCCGAACGCACCGAGGGCTGGATCATCGCCCTGGAGATGACATGGCATGCACTGCGCGAAGGTGCGTCGTTCGACAGCCTCCTCGTGAAACCCCAGGCCTCTCTTGCCAGCGTCTTCGACTACCTTGCCCAGGAGGTTCTAGTCAAACAGCCATCCCACGTCGTGGAGTTCCTGATCGACGCCTCGATCCTCGGTGAGCTGGAGCCTGAGGTTTGCAGTCTCGTCTCTGGAAGGGATGACAGCGCCGATATCTTGTCCAAGTTATCTGCCAGCGGACTTTTCGTCTACATGACCAGTTCAGGCGGGTACAGATTTCACAATCTCCTCAAGGATCACCTGCAAAGGCTATGCCGGAAGGACCTGGCGCGATGGGTGGATGCGAACCGCAAGGCCGCTGATTACTACTGGGAAACAGGCGAGGGCCTGCAGGCCGTTGACCACCTGATCGCAGCTGGGGACTGGGAGGTTGCAGCGGAAGGGCTATCGATGATCGCGGCTGAGCTTGTAAAGAGCGGCAGATACGATGCCCTCGCGGGACGCCTCGGCGATCTTCCAGGGACTGCCCTGGAGGCCTACCCCGACTTGCTGCTGCACAGGGCGGATGTATACAGGCTGACCAGCGACTATGTGAACGCCCTGGCATGGTACGCCATGGCTGACGAGATTTTCGCGGTGCAGTCTGATAATGCCGGAAGGGTGAGGGCCCTCAAGGGCAAGGCAATGGTGTACCTCGACACAGTCCAGCCTGCAAAGAGCGAGGAGCTCCTTTCTGAGGCATTTGCTCTGGTTGCCCCCGATGACAGGCTGGAGCAGGCTGCTTTGCTCAGAATGATGGCTGAAACCAAAACCAATGAGGGCCAGATTCAGGCGGCCGTGGAATTCGCACGCTCCGCTGAGCAGTTGATCAACCAGGCGATGGAGGACGAGCTCGATATTAGAGTCCATCTTCGCACAGGGAGGCTCTCGACTGCCCTGGATTCCTTGCGCCGCCGCGTGGACCAGGAGAGCAGATCTTCCCGGCCTTCCCGGTCGCACAGGGAGACGCAGCTCCTTCTCTCCCTGGTATACTCGCTCATAGGCGAAGGCGACAAGGCCCGCAAGTGCGCCGAGGCGGGAATAGCCCTCGGGCGCGACCTCAAGGCCCCGTTCGTGGAGGCTGTGGGCTATATGCGTCTTGGGCATGCATGCCACATAAGCCCTTCACCGGGCGCTCCTGATGCAGAGGAGTGCTACAGACGGGCACTGGAGATTGCAGACCAGATAGGAGTGGCGCGGGGACGGGCCGAACCCCTAATGGGCCTGGCATTGCTCCATGCCGCACGAGGCGAAGCGGCGCTGGCAGAGAAGGAGGCCAGGGAGGCCCTGGAGATCTGCCAGTCGGCCGGAGACGAGTGGCTTGCCGGGTTTGTGCAGCTCGGAGTGGGTGCTGGGCTGGCGTCGTCACGCAATGACTTGCAGGCCAGTGCTTGGCTGGAGGCGGCCAACGAGACATTCGCAAGGTGTGGCGATGAATACTGCGCCACGGTGTGCAGCATGTGGCTTGCAGTGCTGGCCATGCACAGACAGGAGGACGAGGGACGCTTGAAGGGGTTTTTGGAGATCCTCTTCAGGGATCTGGGAGCTCATAGCTACGAATTCCTCTTCACCAAGAGGACGCTTTTCGGCCCGCCAGACTTGGGGGCGTTGGCGCCATTGCTCATAGAGGCGAGCCGCCTCGGCGTCGACAGGGAACACGTGGATTGGATCAGATCAGTGACTGGCCTTCCGGAACTGGAATACCA
>DMOT01000056.1 GCA_003456765.1 Bacillota bacterium | reverse complement strand
CTCATTGGGCGTGGTCCCGTTGCAGATGGTGCTGGCGCTCCTGGTTGCCCTCCTTCTCAATACGGGCATAAAGGGGAAGAAGTACTTCAGACTGCTATATTATCTTCCCGTGATTACCCCGCTGTCGATTGCGGCGGTTATCTGGACCTGGATGTATCACCCTAATCTCGGGATATTCAACCAGATAGTGAGCCTCATCGGGCTGCAGCCGCAAGACTGGTTGGGCGACCCGAACTGGGCTATGTTCTCAGTCATTCTTGTGGCAATTTGGTCGGGCATAGGCTATCGGATGGTTGTGTATCTTGCGGCCCTGCAGGGCATACCGCGTACCTATTATGAGGCGGCTGCTATAGACGGGGCAGGGCGTTGGGATGCGTTCAGGTACATCACGCTTCCTCTGCTGAAGCCCACCACGCTCTACATTCTGGTCACAAGCGTAATCAGTTCGTTCCAGGTGTTCGGGCTGATAAACGTGTTGACAGGCGGAGGGCCGCTCGATGCTACCCAGGTGGTTGTGTCGTACATTTTCAAGCGGGCCTTCGGCGATCTCCAGTTTGGGCTTGCAGCGGCAATGTCCTTCGTCCTGTTCGGCATAATCCTTGTGATCACCGTGATCCAGTGGAAGTTCCTCGGCAGGGAGGTCACGTACGAATGAATACAAATCTCGATAACAGCAGCCTGGATTCTGCTCTGCACAAGCGTAACAGGCACGGATTTGGAGAGACAGTGAAGTGGCAGCGAATCATCGGAAGGGCGCTCACTTACATCCTGGTGACCCTGGGGGCCATCCTGATGGCTTTGCCATTTGTCTGGCTGATACTGTCGTCGTTTAAGACGCTACAGGAGATCTCGATTTTCCCGCCGACATTTTTTCCCCGAAACCCCACACTGGCCAACTTCAGGGAGGTGTTCGAGAGGATACCCTTTGCCCGTTACTACATGAACAGCATCATCACATCGGTGATACCTACGATAGTGACGGTGATAACCTGTTCCATGGCGGGGTTCGGGTTTGCGAAGTACAGGTTCGTCGGAAGAAACGTGCTGTTCTGGCTCATTCTCTCCACCATGATGGTGCCGTTCCCTGCAACGATAGTGCCCCTTTACGTGATGATGGCCAGGGCCAGCCTGATAAACACTTATGCAGGGTTGATCATCGTCGGCCTATCGAGCGCATCAGGTATCTTCTTGATGAGGCAGTTCATGATGACGATCCCCGATGAATTGCTTGATGCCGCACGCATTGACGGGGCAAGCGAGTTTCGAATTTTCCGCCAAATCATAGTTCCCCTTGTGAAGCCAGCCCTGGCTACGCAGACCCTCTTTACCTTTACAGGGCACTGGGGTGCTTACATTTGGCCGCTGATTTGTGTGAACTCCGACAGGCTTCGCACATTGCCCCTGGCAATTCCGTACTTTTCAGGGCAGTATTTCAGCTATCAGAACCTGATTAACGCGGCGTCGCTGATGGCCATTGCGCCTGTGCTTATTCTCTTCCTGTTCACTCAGAGATACTTCGTGGAAGGCATCACCATAACGGGGATGAAGGGGTAAGGGGCGTAGGAGTTCGGGGCTGAGTCCCCGGGGGCAGCAAACAAGACTGCCATGGTTCCATGGCGATTTGGCCTGACGTAGGGATAAGGGAGGTATCACACATTGGCCAGGATTCTTTCATACAGGACTCATTCAGAGGGCAACCGGCGATTTGCGGGGGCCCACAGGTTGGCCGTACTCGCCACCACGCTTGCCATTTGCTTAATGCTCTCTCTGATCGGGCCGGCAGTCTCCGGGCCCAGCGGCAACATGATAGGATGGGTTCATCCATCCGCATGTTCGGCCGAAGAGAGCAAAGCCGTCCGCAATGTGATATTGTTCATCGGAGACGGAATGGGCCACGGGCAGATAGAGGCTGCCCGCAACGCCAGCCCGTTCATGCTGACAATCGATTTCATGCCCGTAGTTACCAGGATAACCACGAATTCATGGGGAGGACATCTCACCGACTCAGCGGCGGGGGCGACTGCTCTTGCGACAGGGCATAAGACTGTCAATCGGTCACTTGGTGTGCTTCCCGACGGAACGGCTGTGCCAAACATATTGGAAGCGGCCAGGGATAGCGGGCGGTATACCGGGTTGGTCAGCACCGCTTCAATTACAGATGCTACGCCTGCGGGCTTTTCGGTTCATGTTTCAGATCGCGGAAGTGGACGCGAGATTGCCGCAGAGATGGTGGAGACGGGAGTCGATGTGATTCTTGGAGGAGGCGCCGCAAGCTTCCTGCCTACCCTCTTCCAGAGGACGGTTCCCCCGATGAAGCTCGCTGAAGACAAGGGATACACAGTGATCCAGGAGAGGGAGGCTTTCCTGGAAGCGTCGTCCATGCCGCTGCTGGGCTTGTTCGCTCTGACAGACATGGACTACGATGTTGTGAGAGACCCCGAGGAGCAGCCGAGTTTGGCCGAGATGACGGCCAGGGCCATAGAGCTCCTTTCGTCTGCCGGAGGTGAAGGATTCTTCCTCATGGTAGAGGGGGCAAGGATAGACGATTCCTGCCATGATAATGATGCTGAGATGCTCATCAGCGAGATGCTTGCTTTCGACAAGGCAATCTCAGCAGGACTCGAATGGGCTTTGGGACGGGACGATACATTGGTCATTGTGACTGCGGATCATGAGACAGGAGGCGTTGAAGCTTCGAACGGAACGGTCACGTTCAGCACCGACGGGCACACCATGGAACCAGTCTATCTCTTTGCACAGGGTCCGTGCTCGGAGCCGTTCGCATCTGCCGCCGACAACACTGATGTGGCAAGGCTGATGGCCATGGCTATGCAGGTGAACCTGGGAGATGTGTACACGGTGGGCGAAAGCCACGGCCAGAATGAAGATGCAGCAAGAGAAGATGTGGCGCCAGATGCCAGCGAGTCTGCAGAGGGCGACACAGACAAGACGGACGACGCTTCTTTGGACGGAGATGCGGCCAGGGCCGAAGCGGAGAAAGCAATAGCCCACGCCGAAAGCTACAGTGACCGCCCACGGCTTGAGTTGAAACCTGCCCATCGGGTCAACGTCATGACATACAACATACACAGCGGTGTCGGGGCAGACCTCCTGCTCGATCTGGACAGAATTGCTGACCTGATAGTAGCGGAGGGTGTCGACATCGTAGGCATGTGTGAGGTCGACCGCGGCACCCTAAGATCCGGCGAAGTGGACCAGGCTGCTTACATAGGCGAAAAACTGGGGTATGAACATGTGTACGGTCGAACGATCTACTACAATGGGGGTCAATTCGGCAATGCCTTGATCTCGCGGTACCCCATCCGCTCCTGGCGCAACCATCCCCTGCCGAACCCTGCGGACAATGAACCCAGGGCGGTTTTGGAGGCCCAGGTTGACGTGGACGGGACCATCCTCAACGTTTTCGTAACGCACCTGGACGTGAAGGCGGAGGAGGGCCGCCGGGCGCAGGTTGCCGCATTGCTCGATATTGCGTCTCAAGCAGTGGGCCCGAAAATAATGATGGGAGATTTCAATGCATCTCCCCACACCGAAGAGATATCCCTGGCGCTTGGTGAGTTCAACGACACAATGCCGACCTACAGGGTTCTGGTGAGCAGTGCTGAGCTGGTAAAGGAAGGACTTTTCGGAAGGGACTATCTCAAGGGAGGATATACATACGACGCTTACAGCCCCTCCCGGCGCATAGACTACATATTCACCTCTTTTGACATAGGCATAGCCCAGGAGCCGGATGCAGCCCGTGTTCCGCGGACCCTGGCATCGGACCATCTACCCTACATTGCCGCCCTGGATGTGCCGTCAGCCGAGTTGAGAGCGCCGGAGGATGGAAAGGGATTGGTTGCGGTCTTTGCAAGCCGCGCGAACGAAGCGTGGTATGAGGATATGCGGTGGGACTACCAGTATCAGATAGACACCATATTCGATTTTGCGAAAGAGGCAGGTTATGAGTGTGTCGAGGTTTCAGAGGACGATATTGGGATCCTGCCATACGTGGCGGAGTATTGCCCCACGGTTCTGGTGCTCTCAAATGCGAGACGGATGTCAGAGGTCCAGTTGCAGGCTGTTCGGGATTTCGTAGCGGCCGGCGGTAGAGTGTTGGCGACTGCGCAGACTTCTCTTAAGACTGTGGATGAAAAAGCTTACGGGGCGCACGGTTTCCACCTGGCTGATCTGCTTGGAGTCTCATTCATAGGATGGCAGGGGGTTGCTCCTCTGCATAGCCGAATCATGCCGACGGGCGCGGATGGCGTGATCTCCTCACCCTTGGACGTTCCGGATTCTCGCGCAATCATAGTGCGACGCCTCCCTGGCACCAGCGAGCTCGGCACATGGTCTGATGCCGATGGCAGCCCTACCCATGCAGAGCATTACAACTCCGCAGTTGTGTTGGCGGGGCGCGTAATGTATGTGGGATGCGACATATTGTCGCCCGAAATGCTTTCTGACGACAATGTAAGATCATTTGTGGCTGACGCACTGGACATGCTTGTACGCCTCTAGACAGTTGCGGTGCAATGCAGAGGATCAAGGCAGAATCCCCGGCAACATCGCGGGGAGGATGGCAGTGCCGCTCGATGTAAAGATATTGCCATATGATGGGGGGAATGTGCATGCCCCAGATGCAGAATAGCAGAATTCGTATTGAAGTAGATGGAAAGACCGGTAGGGTCGCCGGCATATTCAGTGTTGAATCCGGCGAGAAGCTGGTCAAATGGCCTGAGGCCGTACACGGTGCTCCGCTTCGCCTTGTCTGCCGCGACAAAGAAGGATGCAGGCGGGTATTCTCTCCGGGACCGGCTACGGTTGCAAGCGCAATCAGATCTGACGAGACAGGAAAGTTTACGCTTGTGATGGAGCACCGAGCTGCAGTAGAAACAGATGAGTCTTTGACGCCATGCATGGATTCCAGCCACGAGTCGGGCGGCCGGGAGGGCGAGATCTCTTCGCCAGAGGAACGCCAGCCTCAGGCTGTGGTTGAGATTCCGTTGTCATGCTCATGGACCGTTGAACTGGGCGAGGAGAACCCGGAGGTATCTACGTGGGCGCTCTCGGTAGAAAACAATTCCCAGGATCACGAAGTAGTAGAAGTCCTATTCCCCTACATTCGAGGAGTTCAGGTCGGGGCGGAGCCCGAGGACGGCGTCCTCGTCTTTCCGCACCACGCCGGGGAGAGGATTGAGAATCCGGCAAAGAGTCTCGCCTCTGACAGATATACCGGTTTTTGGAGAGCAGCAAGCCGCCGAGAGCGTGACGGAACCTATTCACGCGAGTTGAACTACTGTGGCCTGGCATCCATGATGTGGTTGGATTATTACGACCGCAACGGCCTGGGCGGCCTCTACATGGCCTCTTATGATTCGGATTTCTTGTTGACCGGGATTAGGAGCGAAACCGGCGGACCCGACGACCCATGGTGCGGATTTGGGTTCAGAAAGTACGTGCCTATCAGGCCCGGAGAGAGCTGGAGCTCGCATCCGTATGCTGTTGGGGTTCATTCAGGCGACTGGCACTGGGCGGCGAAGCAGTACAGGTCGTGGATTGAAGAACACCTGGTTGTGTCGGTAGTCACTGATGATTTGGCACGCGAGTCGGCCATCTGTCCGCGCTACGATTTCAAGAACGGGCAGGTAGTGCATAACAGATTCGCCGATATTCCCGAGATGTTCGAGACGGCTGACCGAGAGGGAATCAGGCACTTTCTCATCTCCGGTTGGAACAGGCAGGGATTTGATACCGATTACCCGGAGTTCATTCCCGATATGGAGCTAGGCAGTTCGTGGCAGCTGAGGGAGGGCTGCAGGCATGTGAGGGCTAGTGGCGGATTTACGACATTCTACATCAATGTACGCCTTTTCGACACCGAGTCCGAGCTTTTCCACTCCCTGGGCGAACAATGGGCGGCAAAGGGGTCGGGTGGCGAGATGACGTACGAGACGTACGGCCCTCGCACATTCGCAGTACTCTGCCCCGGGTGCGCCGACTGGCAGGATTGGGCTGTTGACACTGCCTCATGGATGCTTGACGCCTTTGGGGCAAGAGGCATCTATCTGGATCAGTTAGGGTCGGCCACGCCGTTGCCATGTTACGATTCATCACACGGCCATCCAGGGTTGGGGGATTGTGCAGATGCGTCACACCATGGCCTCTACAACCATGGATACCTCCGGATGATAAAGAGGATCAAAGAGAGGAGCCGCCATATTGACCCATCATCTTTCCTGATGATCGAAAACTGCGGCGACATCTACAGCCAGTTCGTCTATGCGAACCTGACGTGGAATGGCCATGCGTATGATGAGTTCTTTAATATGTACAAGTACACTTTTCCCGAGTTCATTCAGGTGAACATGATCAACCCCAGGCGAATCGACGACCGCAACCTTCGCTATGCCTGGTTCTACCGGGATCTGGCGCGCGCATTCGTGCTGGGGTCGGTATTCTGGATGGAGCTGGGAGACCGCTTTGGGCCAGGGAATGAGGAATTGCTTGAAAGCGCCAGGGAGGCATTGCGCCTGCGTCAGCTAGCTGCGCCCTATATAGCCCGGGGCAGGTACAGGGACGATGTGGGCCTGGCTGTCATCGGCGACCATGACGCAGTTCCGGATTGGGAGCCGAAGGCCTGGTGGAACGGTGAAGATGAGTCTGCTCTAGCAGGCGATTGCGACTGGGGGAGCCTGCCTTTCAAAGACCTCACATCCATCACTGCCAGCCGCTGGACTTTGGTCAGCGAAGGGGTCCTTGTTCTGATCTCCAATCCGCAGGAGGCGCCGGGCAGGCGGATCTGGGTAGAAGGCAATTTCGATGAAAATCGGCTTCGAGGGAGAAAGCTTCATGCGGTCAGCTACACGCTTGGAGGAGCGCGGTCTGATTCAAGTGTTGCTATGGACGAGAAGGGCGGAGTCACTTTGGAGGTTCCCACATCGAGGCTTTCTTTCATCGCAGTGCTGCCTGAAGAGATGGTTGTAGGAGGACGGTAAGGTATGCGTGTCGAGGAGTGCCGCGGGAGCTGCGGCTTGATGGATTTGCATGTTCACACCAGTGCATCTGACGGGGAGCCTACAGCCGATGGAGTGCTGGAGCATGCGAGGGCAAAGGGGCTTTCGATTGTGGCTATAACCGACCACTATGACCCTTTTGCAGCGGAGTATGGAGCCCAGTCGGGGAACGTTTTTGATCATAGAGCCCTGGAAAAGCAGCTTCAGTGGAGAGACGGGCTACCTGAGGATGATAGCCTGGCAGTCTTCATTGGAATCGAGCGCGGGCCTATAAGTGTGAGGTTGGAAATGCCTTCTGCACAGCCAGATTTCGTGATTGCAAGTGTTCACTACATCACATCGAGGATTCCGGTTGAGCGCGGCCGGCTCTTCGATGAGAGATACTGGCGGGCCTACATGGATGAAGCGCTCACGGTAGTTGCGGATCCTCAGGTTGACGTTGTGGGACACATAGCAGGGTATCTGCCCATGGGCGGGATGCTGCTTCCCGGGTCCACATTTGAGGAAAGGCGAGAGATGGAACGAGAGATTGACGCCAGGTTCTTCTCGAGCCAGTGGTATGAGGACATTTTCAGGGCCGCGCTTGCCAGCAAGACGGCCATCGAATTGCACTGTGCCACGCGCACTCCCAGGATCGACATGGTTGAGATGGGCATCAAGATGGGAGTCAGGTTCTCTGTGGGCAGCGATGCCCACAACGTGGAGAGTGTCGGCAACGTGGCGTGGGCTTACGATCTTATCCAGTCGCAGGGCGCCGGAAGGCAGGCGCTGTGGCATCCGCCTGCAAGGGCAGACGCTGATCTGCGTTCAGCTGGCACTAGGAGGTAGTCTGGGTGTTTGAGTACTTCGATGTCGTACGGTCTCTGCTGGACGAGGTTGAGCAGGCTGAAGCTGAAAGCATGGAACGTGCAGCAGACCTTATCGCGGAATCCATTGCAGACGGGCGAGTTCTCCACTACTTTGCGGCAGGCCATTCACACATGCTCGGCGAGGAGCTGTTTTACAGGGCCGGAGGGCTTGTTCCTGTGAACGCCATTGTGGAGCCTGCGCTCATGGTGACAAATGGCGCCGGGAAGAGCTCTCATATGGAGCGGCTTTCCGGGCTTGCTAGGATCATTCTTGATGATGCACGAATAAGCGCTGGCGACGTCATGATAGTTGGATCTAACTCCGGAGTTAACCCTGTCCCGGTCGAAATGGCGGCTGAAGCCAGGGCCGACGGAGTGAATGTGATAGCTCTGACGTCTCGAGAGGGATCCCGAGCCACCCCGGTCAGAAACAGCGTTGGCAAGCGCCTCTACGAGATCGCCGATATCGTTATCGACACTCATGTGCCGTGCGGTGATGCAGCCATTCAGGTAGATGGTGTTTCACAGAAGACTGGGCCCGTGTCAACTGTAGTGGGGGCGGCAATACTGAACTCTATCGTAGTGCGGGTCATAGAAAAGCTCGCCAGACGCGGAATCGACCCGCCTATCTTCATGAGCTCCAACATACCCGGCGGGCTAGAGCATAACGAGGCATTGCTTGACGAATACCGGTGCAAGATCAAATCGTTTTGACGGCCTGATGCGGAAGGTTCTCCGCAATGGGCTACAGGATGGGAGGACTGATTTGCATGCTCGGTTTGGGCGCGAAATATCTTGATGAGATAAGAAACCTTGTGGACAGGATTGAGAAGACGCAATCTGCGAGCATTGCTCAAGCTGCAGAGGCAATTGTGGAGTCTGTCACGCAGGGCGGTGCGGTCCACATTTTGGACACAGGACACATGCTGATGAACGAGTTGTTTGGCCGCGCAGGCGGACTCATGATGCCGCGGCCTGTCAACATAAAGATGGAAGTTGATAATCCAGGTCCCGCAAGGCCGGGCAAGACAAAAGAGATGGTCTACCTCGACGAGATACCCGGGTTGCCAGAGTTCATCCTCGACAGAAGCGATATTTACCCGGGCGACGTCCTTATCATAGGATCGGTGTCGGGGAAGAATGCTCTCCCCGTAGGCCTGGCACTTCTTGCAAGGGAGAGGGGCATCAAGGTCATTGCAATGACGTCTGTTGCCTATTCTTCATCTCTCACGCCGCAGCATCCATCAGGCAAACGCCTGTTCGAGGCGGCCGACATAGTCCTCGACAACTGCGGCGTCATAGGCGATGCCATCCTTGAAGTGGAGGGGCTTGACACAAAGGCAATGCCAACATCTGGCATCGCGGCGGCGTGCCTGATGTGGACTCTTGAGGCAGAGATCATCGACAGGATGCTCAAGAGAGGCTTGACGCCCCAGGTCTGGAAGAGCAACCATCTTCCCGGAGCGGGCGAGTTCAATAGACGTGCCCTCGAGGAGACGGAGCGAGTTGGGTACTGATGCCTTGAGGACCGGGCGCGACGCGCCGGCTGTTTCAACGGATGAGGCGGAGCAAGGCCCGGAGTATCCATGAAAGCACGGACAAGCCAACGCTGATTGCCAGCATGGATGAGATAGGGGCTATCACAGTCTCCGTCATGAAATCCCCGGGAAGGCGCCCAAACCATGAGAACGCGTTTGGGTAGCGCACGAGGATGAGGCCGATAAGTGTCATAATGCCGCCTGCCTGGAACAGAATCTCTCCAATGCGCTGGGCCAAGAATCTCACCTCTCAAAGCTTCGCATGTTTTGCTGATATCGAGGGAGCAAGGCGAAACCTGTTTTCGGCATGCCCCCTCGATTTTACTGTTCTAAGTGTGCGCCCGACTGTTTGATCAGGGGGCGCCGGAGTATCTAGGGATGTACATATAGATGATTGCACGCTTACTTCAGCATGTATAGTATTCCGATAGTGCCCGGGCCGCAGTGGCTTCCGACTACCGAGCCTGCCGGCGTTTCAAGTATCTCGCGCATCTCGGGCATGATGCG
>DMOT01000296.1 GCA_003456765.1 Bacillota bacterium | reverse complement strand
TAAACCGTGTTTACAACACGCAGTCCTTCATGGCCATAGATAGATTACCTGCCAATATGGATCTCAACCTAGCTTGCACTGCTCTATTGCCTATGGGCAAACACCCCAAAGAGGGTATGGATGTGGGGTAGCGGCGATCTTTCGAGCTACTCGAGGCTACTCCCTACCCCGGATGCCAAATCCTCTATGCGAACCTATGCCGTATGCGACGTTCCTGGGAATCCGGTCAGCTCACCGCGTCGCAAGCAAAGCCCTGGTAGTAGCTCTCGAGCGTCAAATCCAAGCCTGAAATAACCCCCGCCCAATGTGAAGGCGAGGGCCGTTGATGCATGAGTACACGAAGCATCCAGTTTCGTACGCCCTGGAAGCCAGCCTTCGATGCCCTCTTTGACTGAACATCGCCGGCTGTCATCGGCATGATTTCATATTCCTATCGCATTAGCTATTACTGCTCACTAAGCAAGAATACGGCTCAGTAAATCCCGACACTGGCCAAGATTATGGCTGGTATTGAAGACAAAATGGGCAACAGCACTGTTGTGACGAAGATATCCCGGTACGCCTCCCTGTGTGTCATACCTGTTACGGCCAGAAGCGTTAAGACTGCACCATTGTGCGGCAGCGTATCCAGCCCTCCGGATGCGAGGGATGCCACCCTGTGAAACGCCTCAAGGCTGATGCCCGTCTTGGCAGCCAGCTGGCAGTACTGCTCGCCCAGGGCAGACAGGGCAATACCTAATCCGCCTGAGGCAGAGCCTGTGGCCCCTGCCAAGAGGTTGACAGCAATAGCCTCTGAGATGAGCGGCGACCCTTTGATTCCCAGTATGAGCGAAGTCAGTTCTTGAAAACCAGGAACCGATTTGACGACTGCCCCGAAACCCACAGCGGCGCTTGTATTCACGATGGCAGTGATCGAGCCAGCAGCTCCGCTGCTGATGGTCTTCGCAAACCCCTTGTAGGCCCTGGCATTCGTGATCATGGCAAGCACTATCCCTGAGAACAACGCAGTGACAATATCCCATTTCCATAGATTCAGGGTCACTATCACTGCGATAAGTGGAAGCAACGACACAAGAGGATTTGGCAGTTTTCTCAATGCTGCCCCATCCCCTTTGGTGCCTCTTGTTGCAGGTTCGGTGAATACCTCACCTGCTTCGGCTAGTTTTCTTTCCCTGTGCCTTAAATACGCGTATCCCAGGCCGAACATAAGAACAGCGGATACCAGGCCCATTGCCGGAGCAGCTGATGGTGTTGTGCCGAAATAATCGATGGGAATAAGGTTCTGAATCTGAGGTGAACCCGGCAGGGCAGTCATCGTAAACGTGAATGATCCCAGTGCAATTGAGCCTGGAATCAGGGTTCTCGAGATGTTGGCCTCTCTGAACAGCGCAAGCGCCAGCGGATACATGGCAAACACGACTACAAACACACTGATTCCACCATATGTAAGCACCGCGCTCCCGATGATTACGCCTAAGATAGCTCTCTTGGGCCCAAGTATCTTCGTGAGCCAGTTGGCAATTGACCGGGCGGCACCGGTATAGTCCATCAAGTGGACAAAGATGGCACCCAGCATAAACACGGGGAACCAAGATTTTGTGAACGCCACGAATCCGGTCATGTAGGTGCCTGTGTATGCCTCAAGCAACGGAAGTCCGCCTGTAGCAGCTACAACCAAAGCTGCCAGGGGAGCAACCCAGATGATGGAATGGCCTCTGTAGGTTAGAAGCATGAGCAGCACCAGACCTGTAATAATGCCGAACATGACTAGTCCTCCGTCCTTGTTGAATGAAACATGTTCCGCGCAGATAACCCGCGGACTCCTAACTCATCTGCCCGTTTTTTGCTCCGGGTGTATGTGTTTCAGCATTTCGAAGAGCATCTTGTCCCTTGTCTTTATTGCCTGTTCATGCTTGCCGCCTGAGTAGTCCCAGAAACCCTTCCTTGACTTGACCCCCAGCCGTCCCGCATTCATCATTTTCTGGAGCATCACCGGCGGCTCTTTCATGTCGCTCAGTTCTTCGAAAAGGTAATCCGATATGTAGTAGAAAGTATCCAGGCCTCCCAAGTCCGCAGTCTGCAAAGGACCTATTATCGGGTACCTGAAGCCCGGCCCATATTTCATGGCTTTGTCAACATCTTCGAAGGTAGCAATCCCTTCATCCACTATGTGCAAAGCCTCTCTGAATACTGCAAACTGGAGCCTATTTCCTATGAAACCGGGAGCATCCTTGTGTACAACGACAGCTTCCTTGTCTATGATCGTCATAAGTTTCTTCAGTTCCTCTACGGTTTCATCAGATGTTTCGTCTGCCTTTGTCAGTTCAACCAGGGGGATTATGTGGGGCGGGTTCCAGAAGTGCATTCCGATGAATCTTCCTTTGTTCTCAACCTTTTCGCATATCCCGTTTATGCTGAGCCCTGACGTATTCGTAGCAAAGAAAGCATCTCTTCTCGCAATCGCTTCTATTTCACGCCAGAAGTCCTGTTTTATCTCCATCTTCTCAATGATGGCTTCGATAATGAGGTCTGCATCGCTGAAGACCTGGTTGTCTGTACTATAGGATATAAGTCCCCTGACCTCTTCCGCCTCTTCGGGGAGCATTATCCCCTCCTCGATGAGGCTGCTATTGAAGATGTCCACAAGTTCAGCCGACCTTTGCAGGTGTTCTTCGTCTATGTCGGTTACGACTACCTCGTAGCCCTTCCTGGCGAAGATTTGCGCTATTCCCGAGCCCATGGTACCGGCTCCGGCAACGCCAATTTTCTGTGTGTCATCGACTCTCATTGCTATCACCCTTCCCATTGCTACATCTCATATTGAAAGCAAGCTACCAATAACCGAACACTATCACCAATTCTGATTAGGTGATCAGTCAAAAGGTTCTCCCGCATCCCCCCATTAGTCCATCGAAGTCATGTAAGACTGGAGATCCAATGTGCAGCTTCTGATTGGGCTGTACGGCACAAATGCCAGGGCCGACAATGGCTAGGCCCGGGCGGCAGTCACCCACGACAAAGGCGCCATTCCGCTGGCGCCAAGCTAAACTAGGTATTTCCGCCACTGATAAGAATCGCAGATTCTATCGCGCCGAACGCATTCTGGGAAACTAGAGTATTCGATAAAATTCCTCATCATACGAACTCTTCCACAAATTTGGCAGTATCCCTGCCCTCAATGGGCGAATCAAGTTCTCCAAATTGCTCCCGTTCTGTCCACGAAGATTCAGTTGCCTACTGGCCCTGGATGAAAACAGAATGAGCATCCTACGCGAGAGCCATGACGGTCAAGCAACCACGCATCTAGCACCCACAGATGTCAATCAACGCGACCAAACGCCGCCAAGCTGACTGCAATACGTGCGAATGAAGCTTGGGCACAAAACATAGAAATCATGACATAAACCAGGGGGATACTTCCTGTAATTTGCTAGGGTGCAGATTGCACCTCACCGCCCTGGCGCGGACGGAGGAATGCTCAGCTAAAGGAAGTACTCCGAGAAAGTAGAACCTATATGAATGTCGGAGGTCCTGAAGCGGCTGGGTGAGAAAACAACAGAGCATCAAAATCCAACTGGCAAGTTGCGCAATTACGGCGCTTCAGACGTAGAAGGAATAACACGAGGTGACTCAATCTTGCGAAACATAACTCGTCTTGTAGTAATATCACGCGATTACTGGCGCTGGATGGTGATAGCGTTCGTTGCAATGCTGGGGGTAACTGCTGCCAATCTATCAGGCCCCTGGCTGATAAGAAGCCTTGTCGGCACAATCGAAGAGAGCATCGGCCTTGGAACTGCGGAAGCTAGCGTGGTGATCAACATATCCCTGACTCTGCTTATTGTGTATGCCCTCAGGCCCGCACTCCGAGCCCTCCAGGTGTGGGCTGCCCACGTTGCCGGGTGGGGTGCCGTAGCAGCGGCCCGGAAGGAGATCTATGATCATCTGCAGAGACTATCCCCGAAATACTACTCGGCCACTGAGACGGGACAGATCATGTCGAGAGCAATCAATGACACCCACCATTTTGAGACCTTGATTGCCCATGTGATCCCAGAGACCATCGTCAGCCTCCTCACAGTCGCCGGAGTCTTCGCTGTGCTCTTCTCGATCAACCCAACACTGGCTCTGTATACCCTGGTGCCTATCCCCCTTATCATACTTGGATTCGTCGCATATAACAGATACGTCCGTCCCCTATTCCGCCATGCCCAAGCAAGGCTGGGAGATCTCAACGCAGTTCTGCAAGACAATCTCAGCGGGATGCGGGAGATCCAGGTATTTACGCAAGAGGAGCGCGAAATGGAATCTGTGGGCAGGCGCATCATGGTGCATTCTTCAGCTATTACGAGAGCTGTGTCGACAAGCGCCTGTTTCCACGGCGCAATCGACTTCTTCGCAGGTCTCGGAACTGTCTCAGTTGTTCTGTTTGGAGGTTTGATGGCGATCCAGGGCCAGATAACCATAGCTGACATCACCGGGTTTCTTCTGTATGCGGGCCTCTTCTACGAGCCTATCATGGGACTTAACCGGCTCAACGAATCCCTTCAGCAAGCCCTGGCCGCATCAGACCGTTACTTCGAAGTGCTCGACACAGAGCCTGACATACATGATGCCCCCGACGCCATGGAATTCGAAAAAGTTGAAGGCTACATTACCTACGAAAACGTCTGCTTCAACTACGACGAAACCCCAGTGCTCAAGGGCATAAACCTGGAGATTAACCCGGGCGAGATGGTTGCTCTTGTAGGTCCCACAGGTGTGGGAAAAACGACAATGGCCAACCTGATTCCCAGGTTCTATGATCCTGGCAAAGGACGTATTCTAATAGATGGGGTAGATATCCGCGATGTTACGATCTCCTCTCTTCGTCGGCATATCGGCATGGTATTGCAGGATGTGTTCTTGTTTAATGGGACAGTCGCCGAGAACATCGCGTACGGTAGCCCCAGCGCTACTTTGGAAGAGATCATCGAAGCCGCAACTGCTGCAGGGGCCGACGAGTTCATCAGAGAGATGCCAAATGGGTACGATACCCACATAGGAGAGCGGGGCGTGAGGCTCTCAGGCGGGCAGAAACAGCGGCTTGCCATAGCAAGAGCCCTCCTCTACGATGCGCCCATTCTCATTCTGGATGAAGCAACATCATCGGTAGATACTGAGACTGAGGCCAAGATCGCAGCCGGACTGGAAAGGCTCATTGGAGGCAGAACTACAATAGTCATCGCCCACCGCCTCTCAAC
>DMOT01000058.1:9783-14310 GCA_003456765.1 Bacillota bacterium | reverse complement strand
CGGAACGAGTGGACGCTTTCATCGGAATACGCACCCTACACACAAGCTCATTGGCAACGTTTCAAACACTCCTGTAGGAAAGATACGACACTGCAGCTGATTCATGCAAGGAATGTGCGGTCCGGGGAGGCAAAGGCATGATCGATGGACGCCGCCACAAACTACGCCCTGGCAAGGCATTGGGGGTTATCGGAAGATAGGAATGACCAGATGTGACCAGCGAATCCTGAAGTGGCCGGTCGCCAAAAACAGCGCCCAGTCAAAGGCCTTCCCTCGTCGCAGCAGCCTGTCTGCCTAATCCTCCTAGATCTCGAAGCATGTCGAATGTGTTCGTAAACGGCACTTCAAAAGCCTCACATATATCCGGGATCTTCACGCGGGCCCTGCTGCCGGGTGCTGGCGTTTCCTGGGTTACCACTATGCATCCTTTAGCCTTCGCATACGCAACTAGCCAAGCATCTGCTCCGCTAGCCAACCCCGCCCTGGCCGCCGCGGTAAACTGCGTCTGTTCTTTCGCCCATTTCATGATGTCTCCGTACACTTCTATAACATTCTTCTCATTTGTGGAGGCAAATGCACTGCTGAAATGATCACGTGCCCAGCTCCAGAGCTCATCTTGGCCCTTCGTCAATTCCTGGCTGACACGGTCAATGCTTAGCACTCTTCCCCTGTCCGCGTGCCAAACCAGCCCTTCCCAGAAACTAGGTACTAGATCAAATGCATAATATTGATTTGCAGCCTGAATAAATACGTTGGAATCAAGGACATAACTTTGGCACTCCATCATTGCACTCCGTCCATTCCGATAGAGTCCACGTATCTATGGAACGTCCTCCCATATAGTCCTGTTAAATGGTAAGCTTCGGAGTAAAGCAACCGTCCCTCTGCAGCAGCATTCGCCACTTCCATTGCAAACCTTCGGCCCACACGCAAGTTCTGATTATTATAGAAGTTTCCGCCGCCCCTTTTGCCATCAGATGTTCTGCGCTCATGGCTCAAGTGCGAATCATAGAAATTGAAGAACTGATCTTTCGTGATCAGGGACAAGTCTAAAGCTCGACGAGCTGCCACCAGCGAACTGACTTTGAACTGATAAGCCACGGCCTGAAATGGTTCTGGGTCACTCTGAACAGAAGGCCAGATCTGTCGCAACTCGCTTTCTGGCACGAGAAACTCGGCGGCCACACGATTACAGGCTTGCTCTATAGGGTCTTTTGCCGGCTGCATTCTTCGCAGATCAAAAGCGGCACTTCTTCCAAAGAAAACATGGGCTAGTTCATGGGCAAGTGTGAACGTCTGCGCCGCCTTGCTATCCCTGCCGTTCACAAACAACAAGGGGCAGTACTCATCTACGAGGACAAATCCACGAAACTCATCGGTGGCTAACGTTCTATGGGTGTTGTTCCCGACAACTCCATTGACTACCACAAGGATTCCGGCCTCCTCCACAGCCTCTCGCAAGGCATTGGAGGCCTCAGTCCAATTCCGATGTCGTGCAGCCCAGTCCAGCTTGAGGCCCATTGCGCAGCGCATGCTGGCAGCAATCGCTCTTGGTTCTTCATCCATACGAACCGAACCCACAAAAGGCAGGGCCTCCTGGCCCCTATCTATTAAGGACTCTCGCATCCAATCTTGGCGACGCTGCATCATATAGATGCTCTCTATCAGATCAGGGCTGGGTCGACTCGGCGCCCCATCATCCACAGTCCGAAAGTGTGGGATTGGCAAACTCTCCTCTGGCGGCTCATCCAAGAAGAAGTACCCCAGCGGTGTCCGAGTAGCCCTCGCGAAACTCTCTAACTGCTTAAGGGTTGGCTTGATTGTGCCCGAAACCCATCCATTGATCTTCGGAAACTTGCCCACAAGATGATCTTCTGTAAGGTTCGAGCGTGCAAGCGCCCAATTCAAGATATCCGTGCTGACTTCAACCCTGGTCATAGCGCGCCCTCCTTCCAGATAGGCTCTCGCCAGTCGGCAGCCTGGAGAATACTCACACATGTTGAATCGGCAGTTATATTATACCCTGTCAGAAATGCTCATTGAGGATCATATGTTTCAGCATTGGCGACGCGGCAACACGCAAGATGCGGCCTGTGATAACAGTAGGCCTTGGGGCCATGCATTACGCAGGGGCAAGCAATTCTTACAGGTAATTGGTCTCATATACTGCTTGAATGAGCACATTGGCTATGTAGCGTCAGCTTGCTTTAGGGCCTCAATCAGCAATTCCCCATCCTCTGATCGTATAGGCGGCTGCCCCTTGCTCCCCCATTTCTTCTCCAGGGCCCGTTCAGTTCTGCGGTGGATGATGTCGTGGGCTTTGGCAGCCCGAATCACGGCAACACTTCTGAATATGTTGATTTCATCGCCAATGCCCGGAATGCCCGCTATTACTTCTTCAGCCTCTGAATCGTCCATCGACACAATCGGAACCGACAGGGCAATGGCCCTTGCAACTGCTGACCTTTCGCCTATGTTGGAGTGGGGGCCCCGCTCATAACTGAGGTAGGGACGCAGGGAGGTAATGACAGCGTCATAGGAAGCCTGCTGAAACTGGTTCAGCATGGTGCATCCCACAATCTTCACCTTGGCTTCTTGCTGATATGCCTCAATCTCCTTCCTGAGTTCTTGGTGATTTATGATCTCATCGAGAACTTTCTCTGGCACTATGGCGCAGGCAAAGAGTTGAGGAATGACATGGAATCTAGCAGCCTGTAGAGCTCGTCAAATTTGCCGCGACTGATGCGGTCACCGTCAAGATTCTTTCGCAGGATTGCATAGAAGCTCAGTGACCCATTTCTATCATAAGTAGGTTCCTGCATTGTTGCGTGGAGCCCAAGTTCTTTTCTTCGTTCATCATAGATAGCAACGGCTGAATCCAACAGGAATTCCTCTTTTTCTTTCGCCGTAATGTACTCTTCTTCCTCTAGTCTTAGTATTATTGTCTTAGATGGCACTTCGTAGTAATCGCTTAACAGGGCTATTGCATCGGTCAGGTCGAAATGCTGCGGCAAAGAGTCGCAGTACATCTTTATACCCCATCGCGGCACCATAAACTCCGCTGCGAAGCGATTCGCCAGCATCTCCCTTAATGTTGAACCTCCGATTATCGCAACAACTCCGGCCTCACAGTGACAGCGTCAAATGGCCCCACCTGGATGTCAAGTGGGAGCTACGTGATAGCGGGGAGAAGAACATGGTGTAGGTCAACTCATTACAAAGCACCTAGTGTCAAGAGACGCGTTTGCAGCATTTTGACGGAGTTGCAGCAAAATTCGCAGCGAGTGATTGCGTGTTTCAGATACGGGAACGGTTGCTCCCGATAGATCGATGCTCTCTACTACAATGACTACCCAATACCTGTTTTAGCTCGGCATATTAGTCTCAGTTGTCAAACCGGGTTGACAGACAAGGTTGCTATATCAATTCACCCCGGCTCACCCAGATCAATGCCGCCTGTGTCGCGCATCTTCCACAATGCCATAGGATGCTGTTCAATCCTTTCAACTATGGTTGCATCCTCGAACAGCAACTCCGGCCGATATTCCTTGTTCCAGAAGCGCGTAACAAACTCTTCTTCGTGCGGAGTTAGGATCATCAACTCGCTAACGAAGTCTTTGACTCGGCCCTTTGCCTCATCTAAAGAGAAATACTCTTTGCGCCGAATAACCGGAAGGAGGTCAGTGCGGATTCTATGATCCGTTAGCTCGTCTATCCTGGATGTTCCAAATTCGATATTCGGAGTTCTTGACGCCAACGCCGAATAGAACACTACGGATTTGCGAAGCAGTTCTTGTTCACTTTCGTCAAATAGCCCAAAGAGAATCATGTTGTTCACATCATACAGATCCCTCGCAGCAGCACGATCCATCAGCGCACTGATCTTGCTGGCGAAGATCTCAATTGCAGCCAGACTGTTTATCCCGTAATCACTTGAGAAGTGTTCACAAGCAATCCCCCTTTCTTTGGTGGGGAGTATGTGCATGCGCATAGAGTAGTTGATCTCAACCTTTATGTTATCCCAGTTTCCGGCCGAATTGATGTAACGAACACCCATGAGTCAAGGCTATGCGTCCTCTTGGCCTTGGGGCTCAGGCTATAGTTCTGTGTCTCCATGCACTTCAGAATATCGGCAGTGATATGCTGTCGCTCGGCTAGCATGGCGTTTCGGCCAACTGGCTTGAGATAATCGAAGTCAATATCGACAGAGAGGCGTGGCAGGTTGAATATTGTGAGGTTAATCGCTGTGCCCCCTTTCAGGGCTACGCTTTCCCTCAACAGTGGATTACGGTTGAAATACTCCAGTATATCTACGAGTCTATAAACCTTTTCCAGGGTGTCACGCACAAACCCGGTATCTTCAGAGCGTCTGGCGAAGAAGTCTCTGCTGTACCTAGGCAAACTCGTCGCCCCCTTGTTCATACATATGGAATAGATTCGTCGGAACGACCAGCCTCCATTTCCTGTTGTACACGCTATCGCCTAGCCCGTCCGACTGAAGATAGCGGGTGCTCTTGCCGATGCGGC
>DMOT01000058.1:0-9656 GCA_003456765.1 Bacillota bacterium | reverse complement strand
CTTCATCCAAAAAGGTGATCATATCAATGCAATGAAGGAGCTCCTCCAAACCTCCGATTCTGCTGAAGTCCTTCATGCTGTCGACCACGGTACGTTCCAAATCCGTCACGCGAATGCCTTCAGTGTTCGCAGGTTCAACCACTCCATCGCAGAATTTGGAGGCAACGAATCTATATGTCATGCCTTCAAAACTGAATTTGGCGAAACGAGACTTGGATGCAACAAAGACGTCATAATAGACCTGGTTAGCCACACCGTAGAACTCGAAGGCGCTGTGATGAGAGACATAGGCAGTCTCGTTGATTGCAGTAGCTATATGGTATTTGGATGCGATAACGTCGCCTGTTTCAGGATTTACACAGGAGTAAAGACCGTTCCTGATCTTCCTCACAAGTCCCTTCTTCATCAGCCGATTGACCATTGAATGGGCTGACTTCCTGTTGCCAGTGATAGCCTCCGCATCTGCCACGGAGAAAGTCTTCAATTGTGCAAGCTCAACATATCCAAACACAGCAACCACCTCACTTTAATATAAGCATAACTATCTTCATAATTCAAGACAACCTTGCCTATATTAAAGTGCCTTCTTCGTGGTACTTCGCCTTACGCAGTTGGTTCTTCAGAAATGAGGAATTACGTTCATGTAATAAAGTCATTGACACGTCGTGCCGAGCAATTGAGGCGCGTCCTCACGTGTACTGGGCATCAAGCGCCAAATGGCACTCGGCGAAACCACTGAGAACAGACTCGCACCCTTCCAGCAGCGGCAAGCCCCAAGCCACTGCTGGAGGTTTCTGGCGCCCGTCTTCAGGATTCACTCACCTCTCCGGGTAACGAGTGTATTGGGTGTATCCCGAAGGAAGGACATACTCTATTCCACAAGATCGCGATACTTGCCCTACCAACCACGATAGTTACACTTTTCACGTGCCGCCCCGCCGCTGCAACCGGTCCCGAGCTCCGGTTACCCCTCCCCTACATGCCAAATGTCGGAGCGCCAGCATCGAGCCTCGGGCAACAGATCGCATAAGGGCCAATTCATCATGGCACATGGGGCTGCGTCAGCGTTCGGATGCTGAATGCCGCTGTCACACTCTTGCTGTGTCACGCAAGGCAACGCCGTAGCTCTAGGGGAAGACTCGTCGATAATGGTATTCGACCCTCTCCAACTGGGTTCTAGCATAGCGCTGCGTAGTTCTTATGCTGCGATGTCCAAGTATCAACTGTATCTGATCCAAGGGCATTCCTGCGCTAAGCAAGTGCGTAGCCATGGAATGCCTGAGATGGTGGGGCGTTAACTGAAAGGTCAATCCGGCCTGCTCGCCCAGTTTGCGTATGTGCCATTGGACGCTGGATTTGCCCATCCTCTGATCGTAGTTGGAGCGGAAGACCCAGGGCTGCTTATCCTCACGCTGGCCCAGCATTCTCTGCAGAGCCCTCACAGCCTTCGTGCTCAGGGGTACCAAGCGGGCCTCGCCGCCCTTCCCCTGCCTGATTGTGGCCTGCTTCAGTGTGAAGTTCAAATCCCGATAATCGAGCCCTACAAGTTCCGAAACTCTCACGCCGGAACTATACAGAGTCTCCAGCATTGCTTCACGCCGAATGTATCCTGCTGCGGCCTCTCGCACAGCCTCAATCTCGTCATGGCTGAGGAATTTGGGAGGAGGCTCTACGACCCGCGGCAGGTCGATCAACTCCATGGGATTCTCAGCTATCAGCCGCTCACGATGGAGCCAAGTGTAGAATGCGCGGAGTTTGCTGATCTTGCTGGCAATAGTAGCCGTCTTGTTCCCGCGATCCTGTTCTCCCATAAGGAAGAAGCGTATGTCCTTGGTAGACGCCTCGAGGACTGGCTTGCCCAGTTCTATGATGAACCTTCGAAGGAACATCTCATAGGCAACTAGCGTGGACATGCGCAGGCCTCGCAGCCGCTGCGAATCTAAATAATTATGGAGGTGCTTGTAACTGTCGGTTAAGGGGGTGGAAATGGGCAGAGTCATTAGGCCTCAGCCTCCTGACATTTGGGTATTCCCCGAAAACGCCGCCGGAGGGGTCAGGCTTAGCTCCGGCTTCTTGGGAGTTGCTATGGTTTCGGGAGTTCATTCTATCCATAAATACCTCAATATTCAACCCTCCGGGACTGTATCATCCTTGTGTGCCCCCAAAATCATCCCTCTACCTGCCTGGCTCTAAGACCAGTCTCACCATCATAGGCAGCCGGGTGTTAATCCTTGCCGCCCTGTGGCAACTGCTGTTCTGCCTAATATGCCGTGCCCAGGAGCTTTGACAAACCTCAATCGGACACCTTCTCCGGATCTGTCTGTTCTGCAATGCTTTTGGCAGTACTACAAGGACAGTTGCAACATGCATATCTGTTGCCCCATCCCATGTCCGCAAATAGGCACAGGAATCGCACAAACCGAATTCCAGCAACCCTCAATACATAGCAGGAATGGAAAGAGCGCCACCCGCGGCGCCTGCATCAAACTTGGGTATACTGGCTCTTTAGTTGAACAATCGTCCTCTCTTTCCTGTGGCACACTTGAGGATAGATATATCCTCCTCAAGCAACCACCCAAGGCTTTTCAACCCTGACTTCGCTTGGGTGACCATTTTGCAGTCTAGAGTAGATCGGTCCATCGTATTCGAGTAAGGATAAGATGATGATTTCAAGGTATAGAAGAGAAAGCGTCCGCGCTTCCATCTTTGCGCAGGACGGCACTCCAAGTGCCATTTCCAGGTTGCTTCCTTCCGGGTGAACGAAAGCATTGCGGATCGCAACAATTACACTAATCCCACTTCCATCTTTCCCATTAGATTCCGACCATTCATGTAGACTAGGACACTCAGCTGAGGGGAAGTCAATCGGGATTTCAAGTTCTATTAGAAGCTTCTCAAGTCTCGCAGCAGCCCCATTCAGCTTATCCCACCTCCTCTTGTTCAGGACGCACTTATGCTCCACAAGGTATGTCCATGCAAGCATCTCCAAAGCAGCCTGGATCAACATGATCGAGCCCTCATCTCCGGCTGAGTTCTCGTTGGCGTGAATGTACCAGTAGATGGCCAACCTCATTGGATCCTTCCATATAGGGTCTGCAAGTAACTTGGAAAGCTCAGGAAAGATGGCCAAGGCACAACCACACTCTTCATAAGGAAACCACGACCGAACACCGCGCCATCTCGACAACCTAGGTACTGAGAAGTGCACCCAACCATCGGGCCTGCAGTGCCAAAAGAGCGGAGAACACCAAAAGCCACGGGTGAGTGCCAGCCACATAGAAACCACATTTCGGATCTCGCTCGTATCAGCAGAACAAAAGCTACTTCCATCCTTCCTTCTTAATGAGCCAGCATGAGTTATCACATATCCCCCTGCAGACCTCACTGCCTTGATTCTCTCCCCCGCATCAGACGTTGCGTCGATGTCGATGATCCAAGGATCTGCTTCGAGGGTTAGGCGTCCGCGCCAATAATGCTCGCCTCTCTCAACAGGGTCACCAAGATAGCGGTGATAGTTTGGGACATCAAATGCAAGTTCCTTTAGTTCTATGACCGGGTCAGGCATTGAAAGATCGTCCTGTAGAACGCCAGTTACGAAAACCTCCATCGAACTCGAGCTCGGAGAAATTGATGAGACGGCCCCATTAAGCCCTGTGATATCTGTCTCCGGCAAGTCAAGTGAAACGTCACTGAGGCGAAGCTTACCAAAGTCATGCAACGGAAGCACTACCTCAAAGCGCAGCGAAGGATTGGGAAGCCAGCGAAACAGGATCTTGCCGTCTCCTTCTATCCAAAACCCGTCTGGATAGATCACCTCGATCTGGCCAGAAAACACCGTTACATCCTGGTTCGGGTTAAGTGTTTGATGAAACGGTTCGTTCGCGCGTGGAATTCTTGCCTTCACCGTCACATCCTCCCTGCGCGTCGTTTCTGTATATCTTTGTCTTCCCAGTCAAATACCATGAGCACCTACACCCTTGCTGCATGAGTTCTCTGGGCAATTGCTTGATCCCCCACTGTGCTGACACCACTCGTGGCGCGCAACTTGATGAGTGCAGAATCATGCTCCGTCCGCCCCAACCTCCTCACGTTGTCGTCTTTCATGCCATCGCTGCCAGAGCTGGCGAAGGACTGGGTTAGTGCACCGACTGGCAAGCTCGTTTGCAAGCTCTATCGCTTGTGCTCGTCGCGCCGCATCGGCACAGATCAGTGTCAGAGTGTTGGTCGCAGCTGTCGATCTGTAGTCGTGATAGCCGTGATTACGAATGACTCTCAGGTTCCCAGCGTTATTGCGAATCGCATCCATGCGCCGCCCGATGTCTTCTATGACTTCCATTGTTTCTTCGTACGGCAGTTCCCACCGATCTGTATTTGGCTCTACTGCAATTGGGGGTGACTCAACAAGCTCATCGATCTGATTCACGTACACGTGTAGGCTGTCACTATAGTGGATGTACGAACCCAATTCGAGCCCCAGCCACGCCGCCATCATCTCCTGCAATGTAGTGAACTGGACAATGTTGTGAGGCCAGCCGAGTTTAAGGTCATTGCTACGCATTATCTGAGTCCACTCCAGCCATCCCTCACGTACCTTGAGTAGAGAACATATGTTACAGGGAATATCTTGACTTCGCGGCTGCCCGGCATAGATGGGCAGATCCGATGACGCATCCCAGATCTGCAACACTACCTGTCTCGAGTCAGGCTGTGCGCGTAATGATTCAAAGGCATGGCGGATCTGATCAACCCCAAAACGGAATCGCAAACGGTGACCGTACGCACCATAATAGACAGGCCCGCAGCCAGCATACTTAGGGAGGCGAGGATTCCAGTAGTTGATGAATCCAGAGTCATCGCGGCCGTTGAGAATCCATATCACCTCCGCAAGTGCGAATGCTGGGTTCATCGCTGGCCTCCGGTTGAGTACCCAACGATGAGTGGGATCACCTATGACAAAGAGAGTACGTAACAACTCAATCGTTTCCCCATCTCGGCCAAGCTGATGCAGAGTGCCCTGGCGAGACTTGATCCACTCTGCTGCCTCACGCCAGACCTCGTCGGCGGTCGCGCCTTCAATCAGATTCATCTAAGCCCTCCTTGTTTGGATTAACTCGATGGTTTATGTTCCACTTCGGCGGGTACCAAGGAACGGGCAACCTGCCAGATGAGTGAAACAGCTGTTTTATGCGTGTCCGTGTGGGCCGGCTCGCAGAATCGGGATGCGCAACGCGGGCATACTTGTCCACTTCGCAGAACAGATTCTGGTAGTCGACCAGGTATAGAGGCCTACCCCAGAGATCACGGAAGGCAAGCCCTCGCCGCGCAAATTCATCGAATTGACTTTCGACTACGTGCCGAATCACGTCCGCCTCGCTTAACCCTGCAAGGTCAGAAAAGCACTTTCGGATGCCCCTCTTCGCACCAGGGCCGGGCACCACGAAATCCATCTCTGAGAAATTCAGTAGTTGACTGTAATTGAGGTCGATTGTGTATTGGAATGCAAGGAAGTCCCCCATCATTGGATAGGCACGAAGTATTTCGAAGGCATGGCACAGCGAACGTGCATCGGCTAGCCGTTGAGGCAGGTCCTCGCGAAGCATTCTTTCAAGCAATCTGAGATGGCCTAAGTGTTTCGCATGACCTTTCCCTGCGACAGCGGGAGGCATGATGTAGGCTGCAGAGTAAATCCGCTTATCTGCCCTCCGAGCTTGGTCCAGCACCTTATCATATTGGCGTACATTGAACTCGGCTGCATGGATTCCTCCAAAGGCCCTTTCTAGTAATTCCCACGTTTCGATACGGTTGAACATTTTGAAAAGAATCGTCCTGAAGAATAGCTCAACTGGATGTTGTTCACCAGTGTACTGAACTCTGCGAATGAGGTATTGGCTGACTCGATCGGAAGCGCGGTAGACGTTTGTGAAGCGGTAACGCTGGAGGATTGGATCAGCACTCCATGGTGGAAGCGCACCTTCTAGACGACGGAAGAATACCTCTTGTCGCTCGAAGGCAAAGCGCCAATATGTGTCAAACACTTCTGTGGACCTCAGCTCTCTAGAGCGAGCCGTGAAGCAAACCGGCGAATGAGACATGCTGGGGGTCCTCCGGCTTTGAGGAAGACGTATCCGCGCACTTTCCGTAGCACCATCCACTGGGATCCGCCGATGGCTTTCGGGGCACATCATACCTATTACGCTATCGGTCAAACTACTCACGATTTCGTCAATGCAACCATGGTTCTGGACTACCCTTACATGGCCGCGAGTCTGTTCAAGGGCGGCCAACTTGCGGTATTCCTCTGCGATTTGGCGCCATGCCGGCGTATCTTCGCTTTTGCGCCACGGTCGATCACAATCAATCAGGAACACTACTAGCGGCTGGAGCGTGCCCCAACAGTGACGTTCCGCAGCGATCAAGGCCTCCAAAACGTCTTGTGAGACGCCGCTCACAGACCCATAGACGGCAGCGGACCACCAATAGCGATCAAGCACGATGTTCATGCCTGAATCTACCATTGGTCGGATTGTCCGTTCTATAGTGTCAAGGTGCGCTGCGATATGCATGGCTTGGATGGCAACGGGAGCAACCTCACCAACGTCAAGGGCGTTGCCCTCATGATGCAGACGATACACTAGATAGCCTAAGGTTCCTCGTACATTTCCCGGAAAAGCGTAGGTCTGGATGGGAAATCCGATGTCGCCAAGTCGACTAGCAATCGCTTTGGTAAGCGTGGACTTGCCAACGCCGTCAGCCCCCTCTATGACGATCAGATTGCCGCGTCTCATCATACTCAGTCTCCCTCTGTATCAGCATACACATTCTGAAGACCAGATAGGATCAGTTCGATAATGCGTTCTGTTGAACGGGTGACCGCGAGTTCCTCATTCTCGTCAGGTTGTAGTCCATTGCAAAGACTGCCGAACCCCTCATCTTGTAGTCGCTGGAAGATAGCATCATAGTCCTCCCACACGATATCTCGCTCAGTGTACAAGTCATGGAGCTCGGCTGAATAAGGTATCGCTCTATGGTGATCCCATGTCAACTCTGGCTGTAGCCTACCATTGAGTGCTTCGCACACCAGATGAGCGCAGCCACCATAAGCCCCTATCAAGTAGACAGGTTGATTAGCATCAATACTAAGGAGGATCTCCTCCAGGACTCCAGGAATCCGACCGCGATACCCATATCCAATCCGCCCTCCAAGCGCAACGCGGGCGTTGACCTCTGCAACCTGCCGACAGCGCATTTCCGTGAGTCCTCGGGCCCATGCAAGCCGTCTAATCGCATTGTCTACTGGCACTTCGCACAGAATTGGATCAGTAAACAACGGGTCGAGAGCCTCATCGACATCGTCAGGCCGCGGACACGGAATTACCTTGACTAGTGCCCCAATGCGGGCCTGCGAGTGTAGGCTCTCGAATAAGGGCCATGGGAGATAGTTGACGATTTGCGGGGCACAGTCGACGTCCGATTCAGTTCTATCACCACGCAAATGCTCTATGACTGGATCTCTTAGAAGGTTCGCAAGTCGGACGGTGTAGCCGTCAGCGCCGAGGTGTCCTCCATAGGCTAGCCGAATCCCGGAAATGAGGAGATAACGAGAGATCTCTAGCAGAGTTGCTTCAAGGTGAACAGAGCGCAGCCCGAAACGCGAGATGTCCTCTGCTGGTGATGCAGAAATCGCGACAACAAGCGACTTCCCAGTCAGGTCACGTTCCTGGGCGTGTCGTTGTAGAGGTGTGTGAACACGAATACAGGTTCTCTCGACTACCGCGAGCTCCTCCGGGCCTAAGGGCGGGTCTGGATAGAGGACCACACTTTCTCGGTCACGATAGACGAGTGTCAGAAGTTCAGGTACGGTCGGCAGCACCACTTCACCGGCCCGCCTTCTCTTCTTTAGATTCTCTTCAGCGTAGGCTTGCCTCAATGCCTCTCGAAGCAGGGCATCGATCACCTCCTGCACGTCGCCTTTCCAGCGCACAACCGGGACATTTCCAACGTACGGAAAGCTCCGAACCTCACGCTCTTGAACTGCATCTACAACAACGACAGGCCGCTGAAAGTGCTTAGCCAGAAGCACCTCGCGTCGGCACCACGATCGTGACGAATATGAGTCTGTGAGCACAGCTAGCAACGCAGCGTCTTTGACCCCGTCTTCGATTTCCTTGGCAAACCGTGATCCCACCTCGATATCGCCACTGTCAAACCAGATCTTCTGTGGTTGATTTACAGTTAGGTATGCCAAGAGTGACTTGACGACACACGGCTCAGTGTCTATGTCAAGCTTTGCATGGCTTATGAAGATCGTTAGAGGAGGGGCGTCGTCCGGCGACGCCCGAGATTGAAGAAGCCTCAGCGCCAGATGAATAATGCGCGATCCGATGGACCGTTGTTGTTCCTGCTTGTCGTCAATCGCCCAGGCACAAAGGAAGTTGAGATCAGCCAATCTCGGATCGATAGGCCAGGCGTGTTGCGTTAGCTGCACCGGCATGAATCGGTTGTCTGTGTTTTGTTGGTCACAAAGCCCCCGTATCTGGACCATGTAATCGGCCCAAGTACGCCCGGATCTCGTAGGGCGATGTGCGTGAGCCGCCAGATGGTCATCTGCCAGGGCAACAACAAGGACACGATCTGCTTCTGTGGCTAGCTTGGGCTCAGGCACATCGTTCGGATCAGTCTCGGGCATAAACAGAGTTGGTATTCGCAACCCTGGCACCGATGGGTCATCGTTGAGAGCTGCATGGAGGTATTCCGCGAGTAATTTGGCCTCGCCCGAACCGGTGTGGTATGCAAACTGCACGAGAAGGGGTGCTTTGGAGCAACATATGTCATCTGGCATATCTCAGTCCTCCAATCAATCGCAAGTCGATACGAGCTACTTGTTTTCTTTCGCGTTCCGATCGTTCTCAGCATGGAGATGCAACAGTAGGATGATTGCACTAGGCATTTCCCATGCTGCCAGCCGACGATAGCGACCAGAGGATTCATGGAATCCTGGACCAGTCTAGGGGTGCCCCCAAATACCCGTTAGCATCCAGAGATCGAAACCACCCGACAAACTCAGAAACCAGCCTTTCAGGGAACCGGCTCTTGTGATGGCGCCTAGCACAAATGTCGAACCCATCATAGTTTCTGAACACTTGATGAATCTCAGGACCTAGGCCTCCCCAATATGCGAAGTCGGTGCTAACAAGTATTCTGTCAGTCTGCGTATCGTTTTCAATATTGTGTATGTTGGCTGAGCCATTCTCATAGCTGTGGTGGGAATTCTGCTGATGCCAATGACCGGAATCGTCGCGAAAATAGATATTATCTCCAAACGCCTGTTTCTTACTCCCTCTCAGATTTGGCCTCTTCAAGCGAAACCGTTCGTCTTCCCAGTATTCATTGAACGTCATCGTCTCTGTTACACACATGACGTACACTAGGAAGCTTTCTCTATCCCTCAAACTACTACCAGTACCAACAATCCAGTCTCCAACCGAAGCGACCCTGCGAATGGCCGGCTTGCAGGTCGCCAAAGTACATGAGCCATAAAAGGGATTAGGTGCAAAGCCATAATCACGAGCCACTACATAAGAAAAGAGCCTCAAGAAGAACACCTCTAGTCGCAGCTATGTCGCACGATATCACGTAACGTGTTCGGCGTGCCATCG
>DMOT01000284.1 GCA_003456765.1 Bacillota bacterium | reverse complement strand
CGTGTTGTAAACACGGTTTAACAAGAGTTTGTACGGCAAGAACTGCCGGAAGCTACGCCTGTGGAAACCGTGTAAGACCAGCAATGGCAACGGTCGATGAAGCAGGGATCCCGTGACTTCAGACGTGGGAGGTTCAAGCGTCATGTTCCTGCACGGTGTAGGAGAAAGGGGTAATGACCTGGAGCTAGTCAAGGTTAATGGGATTCCCAAGCTTGCCGAATTGTAATTGGGACATGCTCCTCGATGACCTGTACGAACTGCTAAAGGAGATTAAGAGCGGGTACGACATAGATGAAGATAGGGTTTATCTGACTGGGCTGAGCATGGGAGGGCATGGCACATGGGTCTTTGCCGTCCAACATCCGGATGAATTTGCAGCCATTGTGCCGATATGCGGGTGGCTGATCGACGTGAACGACGCACGGAGGCTTGCCGATATGCCTGTATGGGTCTTTCTATGCTCGGCAAGAAGCTGCTTGATCTCTGTGCTCCCAAATGAGAGTAGAACGGGTCAAGACAACAACAAGGTTGGCCGATTGCCGGGCTGTCTGCAATAACGCCTGACTTCTGGGTACCGATGCTTTGTTAATGGTTGAAGGTTGGGCATGCGCCAGAGGGGACTTCACTTGCCACCCGCATTCGGCAGCGCGCAGGCAAATGTGAGCTCCTCAGTAGTATTCAATTACGGAGGTAACCCACGTCCATACCGCATCAGCCAGCTCCACCGCGAGCCGGTATTCCTCCTCGCTTACGCATTCATAGTCCCCTGGGTACCTGGTTGTCACTGCATAGTCTGACAGGACCACTGCATCTCGTACCCTGTGCGGAATCGGGATGTCGCAGTTGCGTTCGATCATGTTCAGCAGATAGCCGATTGAATGTGTTCTGGGGGCAGTCGCACCCAGCGAGAGCAGGAGCGCTTTCAGAGATTTTTCCGCAGCTTGCTGAGCGTCGAAAGCCAGGTCTTCGTAGAGCACGTCCTCTGAGTGTTTCCCGTGTTTTGCGCGGGCGAGGTTGCTCTTGGCCCTTCGGATCCAGGGTTCCCACGGCCTATCGTTCATAGAGAACACGCCCTTTCAGTGCTTCGGAATATATCAATCCGGGGACATCGCGGAGCTCTTCCGCCCTATTGGGGTCTTCCACGACCACGTCGATAGGGACAGGGATGTCTGCCAGCGCCACGTAAAGCTCTTGGGCAAGCTTCCTTTTATGATAGTCGCCTGCCTTAAGAACCAGTATGTCGTAGTCGCTATCAGGGCTGACATCATTGCAGGCTCTGGAACCGAACAGGATGATCTTATCCGGATCTGCAGCCGCCACGATTCTGCTCACTATGGCCGCAAGAACATCCATCAGAGATTCACCTCCGCATCACAGCAGTCTGGCAACGCGCTGATGAAACATGATTTCTTCGCTGCAAACCAGATGTCCTCTATGCGTCCTCTTGGGCTGGTTGGCCAGGCAGTGCGCCCGGTGCCTGGCTGGCTCAATCCGCGAGAGCCTTGCCTGACCTCGCGTGGAGGCCCCACGTGAGCGCATGCAGCCCATGTCATGCAAGTGTGAACATTGTGTCACGTGTGCGTACCAATGAAGCCATGCTCGGCTGCCAACCGTTGCCTGATATCGGACAGAATAGCAGCCATGTATTATAATTAGTTAAAAGAAGCAGGGGGGATCTCTCATGGCTGTGAAAATCCTGTCTGACAGCGCTTGCGATTTGCCGGACGAAATAATAGAAGAGTTCAATATTGACATCTTGCCCATACTTGTGAGCAAGGGCGAGAAAGAATATCTGGATAAGGTTACGCTAGATCCGAAGAAGATGTATGACGACATGAGAAAGGGTGAGGTGTACAAGACTGCACAGATTCCGCCGTACATGTTCGACGAGAAGTTCGAAGAGATAGCCAGGAAGAATGAAAGCGTAATATATGTGTGCTTCTCATCAGGGTTGTCAGGTACTTATAACACATCCTTAGTAGTCCGCGACTCAATGAAGAGCAAGTATCCAAACCTTGACATTGACATAGTCGATTCCAGATCTGCTTCCGTAGGTTTCGGGCTCTTAGTTTATAAGGCCGCCAGGATGGCCAAGGAGGGCAAGTCCAAAGAAGAGATACTGAAGATGCTCGATTTCTACGTGACGCATATTGAGCACATCTTCACCGTGGACGATTTAGAGTATCTATTCCGGGGAGGAAGAGTTACAAGAGCTCAGGCTTTTGTGGGCGGTCTATTGAGCATAAAACCCATTCTGGACATTCCCGAAGATGGCACACTGAGGCCTGTTGAGAAGGTAAGGGGAAGGAATAGAGTATTAAGCCGGATGCTGGAGATCATGGAAGAACGGGCCGGAGGTGCTGATCTCGGAAATCAGACCATCGGAATCAACCACGGCGATGACCTGGAAGGCGCACTCAAGCTGAAGAAAATGATTGAGGAGAGATATGGCTGCCGAGACTTCGTAGTGAACATCGTAGGATGTGCAATAGGCGCACATTCAGGCCCGGGAACACTGTCAGTATTCTTCTTGAATGAGAAACCGGGTCAAGAGTTCTGATCCCGGATGCTTTGGAAGTAATCCCGACAGGCTGTAACCCGGCTTCCCTGGAAACACGTTCCCTTGTCTTTCACCTGAGGAACCAGGCTGTTTTCTGGCGAATCACACGTGATGCAGGGCTGGGGGGGCTGGATAGGCCCCCCCCCCCAGGAGATTTGAACTGGCCAAGGTGAGGCGAGCGGCGCCGTAAGGCTCTGCTACTTACTGAGCAACAGCTCCACTGTGTTCTCAAGAATCTCTGGCATTACCTCAAAGGAATAGGGTATGTTGACCCTTTCGGTGAACTTGTGGGCATCCTTGCCCCAGGGGCCGATGTTTACAACTGGGACATTCAGTTTCCGTATTGACTCCACAGGCAGCGAGTAGATCTCATTCCAGCCCGGCATGTTGTTGACTAGGGCGTTGATAGCTTCAGGTTTGTGCGAAATAGAGCAGTAGCTCAGATCAGATATATAAGGATAGAACTTCTTCACCTCGAACTTGTGTGGAGATCCGGCAGACACCTGCTCCACAGCCTCATCTACAGCTGCAAGCAATCTCTTCTCGTTCTCATCTTCGCCTTTCACGTAGATGTGCGGATAATACGGCGGCGCGTAGAACAAGATCACGGCTGGATTCTTGTTGGACCAATGCCGGTGGAGTTCTCTGACAACCTCGAGGCTGTATACCCTGTCGTCGGGCTTATCCTGCAGGAGCCCTTGTTTCAACTTCTCGAGGGATTCGTCGATACTGTCGCCCACTTCGGCTTTGACCGCGGCATAGAGCTCTTCGAAGGTAAGGACCTGCACTTCCCAGGGGAGTCTCTTGTAGGGTGCGCCCGCAGCCTGGCAGTAGCGCTCGTACTCGTGATTCAGCTTGTCCAGTGCATTCTGAAACGCTTCTTCGGCGCTAACCTTCATCTTCGCCAGCACGTCGTTTGGCTGGCTGCTATGGGTGGAATAGTTGAAATAGACGTAAGCTTCATTGACTGTTTGCACCGAGTACTCCGCTTTCAGATCGCGCATACTGAGGCTGATCGGAGGAACCGTGACTTCATTCTCTACCACGTCACACAAATCGAAATTCAGGTCGATCTCGCTGAGAATCTCGGCCGCGAGTAGATTGGCATCGAGTCCTTCAAAGGCCTGGCCCACATGGGTCTCCTTGCCGTAAATGTAGAAGAAGGGCAGTATTTTCCCCACGGTTCCTATGTAAATGTACTTCTTGTCGTCCCCAGGGAAGTGGGGCGCCATGTAATCGGTATCGACAGCGGCTATGTAATCCAGGCTGTGGATTTCTGCAAGCCGCGCCAGCTCATCTACGGCCGCAAGCATGCCGCTGGAGTTGCCCTCCTCATCGGGTACGGCTACGAACACCACGTTCCCTGTGAGCTCGCCGACGTTTTCCGAAAGCTTCTTCATGAGGGCCATATGAGCTGCCACTCCGGCCTTCATGTCAAATATTCCCCTTCCGAACATCCAGTCGCCGCTCTCCAGATCACGGAGAGTCTCCTCGTCAAGGTCTCGCTTTCTCAGGAGCTCTTTCAGCTTCTCAGGTTCCGTAGCATATTCCTTGATGTTTCCGTAGTCACCAATGCCCACAGTATCCATGTGCCCTATCAGAACGACGGTCTTCCTGGAACGGCCCTTTTCTCCCTTTACAAGGGCTACCACGTTCTTTCTGCCCAACGAATCACCCTGTATCTCCGAAAGCTCGAGGTGCTCGGGGTGTTCTGCGTAGTAGTCAAGGGCCTTGAAAAAATCATGAATCTTCTCAGCAACCTCTATTTCGCCGGATGTGCCCACTACACTGGTGATCCTGGCAAGGTCCAAGGTGATCTGCTGGATCAACTCTTTTTTCAATATTCAACCCCTCCTGGTATCATTTTTCGCGGTCTTCAGGGCCAGAGCGAGGAGCGCCGCTCGTGCACCGCACCTGATTTTCGGCCGCCAGAGCAGGAATGCGTTCCACACTCTTCTAACACTCGATTGACTGCCCCGGCTCAAGCACAAGAACCTCAACTTCAGGTGCCTTCTCTTTCGCAAGGGCTGCGAACTCGCTCGCATCTTGAACTAGCACCGGGAACGTCCTGTAGTGCATGGGGACCACCTTCTTGGGTTTGAGCATCTCCACAGCCCAGGCGGCTTGCAGGGGATCCATCACGAATACGCTTCCAATAGGGATAAGCGCGAGATCCAGGGGATAGATTTGCCCCAGAAGCTTCATGTCTGCAAAGACCCCGGTATCTCCTGCGTGATAGATTCGCTTGCCGTCCTCGGTTGTGATAATGAAGCCGCAAGGGGAGCCCACCCCTGCAGAGTGGAAGGCCTGAACCATGGTGACCTTGATTCCCGCAACCTCCACGGTGCCCCCGATATTCATGCCTGTGCCGAAGATGAAATTCTTCTCTGCGACTCCAGCCTCTTGAAGCTTTCCGAGAAGTTCCGGTTGGGTAACAACAACCGCGTCGGAGCCGTCAACGAGGAAGGGCACGTCTTCTCCAATGTGATCGGCGTGATCATGGGTGATCAGGATCAGATCAGGATCTTTAAGCTCCTCCTTTTTCAACGGGCAGAGCGGATTGCCTGTGATCCAGGGGTCAATAAGGATCTTCTTCTCGCCGCTGGTTGTGATCTCAAACGCAGCGTGTCCAAGAAATCTCACTTTGTTGGCCACGAAAATGACACCTCCTGTCTTGGCAGTGCCTGCATTCTCTATACATCTGCCTTACGTCAGGCTTTCCTATATTAGCCCTCTTGGGTATCTATCATGAGTACCATGCACCTATGCATACTCTTCTATGACC
>DMOT01000285.1 GCA_003456765.1 Bacillota bacterium | reverse complement strand
CGTGTTGTAAACACGGTTTAGCAATAGTTTGTACGGCAGGAACTGCCGGAAGTTACGCCTGTGGAAACCGTGTAAGACCAGCAATGGCAACGGTCGATGAAGCAGGAATCCCGCGACTTCAGTCGTGGGAGGTTCAAGTCCGGATGTTGCCACACCCCACAAGAAATCTTCAGGAAAGGAAAGGCTATTCACTGATGCCACCTCCTGGTGTGCAGATTCGCCTGATGCGTCCATACTCCTCCATGCGTGCGACTGCGATCCGCCATGGTGCCCGGGCGCATCCGGCGATTCTCTGAAATGCAAAGCCAGGGCGGTTGCAGGAAACACCGAGGATGTCCGAGAAAGATGATGGGAAATACCGAAACGCGCAAAGGGGTTGATCTGTTGTCAGCGGCATCTTCGGGAAGGAAGGGCAATGACGGACCTGTCCGCCTCGTTCCAATTGCATGGGATGACATAAAACGGGTGGTTCGCCTCATAGACCAGACTCTCCTTCCGACAGAACTGAAATACATTGAGATATCAGCCATGGACGCGATGTGCGAGGCCATAGCAAAACTTAGGGTGCGCGGGGCGCCGGCCATTGGGATAGCGGGGGCATTCGGAGTCTACCTTGGGGTTGCCGGCAGGAACTTCTCTTCTGAAGAAGAGTTCTTCGAGGCCCTCGATGGTGTTTGCTCCGAGGTGGCCTGTGTGCGTCCGACTGCGGTGAACCTTTCATGGGCTGTGGAGCGTGTGAAGCGCGTGGCCAGGGAGGCTGCTGATGCTGCCCGCGTGCGCGGCGAGAGAGCCGACCTGGAAGATCTCGCCGAGGCAATCCTGAATGAGGCTATCATGATGATAGATGAAGACAACAGAGTCTGCAGGGCAATGGGGGAGCATGGCGCAATCCTCATACCTGAGGGCGCATCAGTCCTCACCCACTGCAATGCCGGGGCTTTGGCGACTGCAGGATGGGGGACGGCTCTTGCGGCGCTCTACATAGCGAAGGAGCAGGGCAAGGAGTTCAAGGTTTGGGTGGATGAGACGAGGCCCCTCCTCCAGGGCTCCCGACTTACGGCATTTGAGCTGATGGAAGCAGGGATAGACGTTACGGTGATATGCGACAACATGGCGGCCTCCTTGATGGGCAGAGGGGAGATCGACCTCGTGATTCTAGGGGCTGACCGTGTGGCAGCGAACGGCGATGTGTGCAACAAGATCGGGACTTACGGTCTTGCCTGCCTTGCAAAGATGCACGGGATCCCGTTCTTTGTGGCATGTCCCACGTCCACCCTCGACTTGTCGCTCGCAAGTGGCGCCGAGATCCCGATAGAAGAGAGAAACCCGCGGGAGGTAACCCACGGGTTCGGACGCCAGACCGCCCCTTGCGGGGTCGGCGTATACAACCCTGCTTTCGATGTGACGCCCCACCATCTGGTGTCGGCAATCATCACGGAGCGGGGAATAGTCCGCCCGCCCTACGGGCCGGGGCTGGCTGCTATAATGCGCGACTGACCTCCATGAAGACCAGGTTGCCCGATTCTGACCTGAGAACGTAATCAGGGCAGCTTGCAGGTATCAATATCGATGATCCGGGGCGCACGGAAACGTGCGTCCTTTCATCCTCTCCCCAGGCTACCTCCCCTGTGCCTCCCAAGAAAAGAAAGGCAGTGAACGAACGGGAAGACGGGTGCCGTTCCCATCTGCCGCAACATCTTGACAACCGGACATCGAAGCCCGCAAACGACCCGATCGTGATGCCCGAGTTCGCCTGTGCCATTTGCGGCCGAGTTATTTCCGGCGGACGGGAGTAGTCGGTAACCTCGAGGGCCTGGTCGATGTGGAGCTCGCGAGGTTGTCCGTCAAGGCCGGGCCTGTCGTAGTCCCAAACGCGGTAGACTGTGTCGGAGCTCTGCTGGACTTCTGCGACAAGGAGTCCTGCGCCGAGAGCGTGGATTGTTCCAGGCGGGATGGAAACGACGTCTCCGGCCGAGACTTCGACCCGGTTGAGGCAATCCATGACATCACCGCTCCTGGCTGCTTCGTGGAATTTCTGTGGGGTGACGCCTTCCCTGAGGCCGTGGATTATTGCGGCCCCGGGATCAGCTTCGAGGATGATCCACATCTCTGACTTGGCTGATGCTCCGGGGTGTGCCACAGCATTCTCGGGGCCAGGATGCACCTGGACCGAAAGGTCGTCGTTGGAGTTGAGGAGCTTGATAAGGACTGGAAACTCGGAGCATTCTGTCGGGGTTGGGCTATCGCCACACCTGCCTGCACTGCCAGCCAGGCCTTCTCCGTGCTCCACAAGGAGCTCGGCAATGGTCTTCCCTGCCAGGGGTCCGTTTTCTACGAGGGTCATCCCGTGCGGATGGGCCGAGAGAACCCATGCTTCTCCTATGGGACCCTGAGGCATTGCAGTGAACCAGGACTCAAGGCGCCGTCCTCCCCAAACCTTCTCTTTGAATAAGGGAATGAATGATAGCGGATATAGTTGATCCAATCTCAAACACCTCACAGTGCTAGCTACATCTTACTGCCCGGG
>DMOT01000286.1:752-3868 GCA_003456765.1 Bacillota bacterium | reverse complement strand
CCACCACTATCGGCCTCAAGGGGCCCCGCGAGGCGCTTCGAGCCGCAGATGGGAGGCGGATGCACACCTCCCTCGTGGAAGACCTCCCCGCAGCGCTCGGTGTCAAAAGCATAGAAGAGATTATTCCCATTGTATATTCCTCGATGGCCCGGGCAGAGATAGCTGCCCTCGCCCCCGTAGTCGGGCAGGCAGCAACCGGTGGGGACGAGGTGGCGAGCAACGTGATCCTTGGCGCCGGAAGAGAGCTGGGCCTGATGGCCGCGGCTGTTATCAGGCGGCTTGGGATGGACGAATATGCCGGATGCGTTTCGGCTGTGGGCGGCGTGCTTGAATCCAACGAGATGGTGCTCTGGGCCATGCGCGACAGAGTAGAGGAATTGGTGCCCGGATGGTCTGTCGCCCGGGGCAAGTATCCGCCGGTTGCCGGCGCCATACTCATCGCTGCCCGGACCGCCAATGGCGCCTCTATTGACAAAGTCATCCATAACATCGGATCCGGGTTGCAGGAAGTCCCGAGTTGACTGGGCAGGCTGCGCCAGGGAAGGAAAGGCGGGGAGGGAAATGGGACTGCTCGACTCCATGAGCCTTGAGGAGAAGATAGGGCAGATGGTCATGGTGGGCTTTGAAGGGCCTGAATTGACTCCTTCTGATGAGGAGTTCATAGGGAGATACGAGATAGGCAACGTAATCTTCCTTGGAAGGAACATAGTCGATCTGGCTCAGGCAGAGTCCTTGACCCACAGGCTTCAGGAGATCGCTTCACACCGTCGGCACCGGGTAGGGTTCCTTCTCTCCATCGACCAGGAGGGCGGGGTCGTGGCCCGGCTGACAAAGGGCGCAACTGTGCTCCCCGGGAACATGGCTCTCGGGGCAATCGGGTCTGAGGAGTGGGCGAGCAGGGCTAGCGAAGTGACAGCTGACGAGATGATGGCATTGGGATTCAACATGAACCTTGCGCCAGTGCTCGACATCAACAATAATCCTGACAACCCCGGAATAGGGGTCCGCTCATTCGGGGAGGACGTCTCCCTGGTCACCCGGCTCGGAGTTGCGTCGATCGAGGCCTGCCAGAGCCTGGGAGTGGTGGCAACCGCAAAACACTTCCCGGGGAAGGGCGATGTAACCGTAGATTCCCACCTCGATCTGCCCACGGTAGCGCATTCCAGAGAACGCCTGGAGAATTTCGAGTTTGCCCCGTTCGACGCAGCCATACGTGCAGGGGTCGGGGCAGTGATGACTGCCCACGTCTTCTTCCCGGCCGTAGAGCCTGAACCCGACCTTCCGGCGACGCTCTCTCGCAATGTGCTCACGGGTTTGCTCAGGGAGGAGCTGGGGTTTGAAGGAGTGCTCATTACAGACGACCTTTTCATGGGAGCCATAGTAAAGAGATACTCGATCGGCGAGGCGGCGGTGCGTGCACTTGTAGCCGGAGCCGATATTGCCCTGCTCTGCCATGGTCGCGCCGAACAGGCTGCGGCAATCGAGGCCATACTGGACGCCGCCAGGGTGGGGAAGATCTCTCGGGAGAGGGTAGATGAATCGGTCGGCCGAATTCTCAGGCTCAAGGACCGTTTCGGGCTTCTTGACCCCGGCAGGTACCTTGCCCGCCACAGCCTGGAGAGGGTAGGGAGCGCGGAGAACCGCCATGTTGCCCTGGAGATCGCCAGGGGGTCAGTGACTCTTCTGGCAAACAGGCGCGGCATTATTCCTGTTGCGCCGGGAGGCTATCCGGACCTTGCAGTCATCTCTCCTGACATCCGAGGGCTAACCCAGGTTGAAGACGGCCAACTCACAGACTCTCCGCTTGCCGCGGCATTGAGGCAGTTCGCCCCAGGGGCGCGGGATTTCGCCTTCTCCCAGTCTCCCGAAGTCGGGGAGATACGAGATGCGGTCGACCTTGCACGCTCGGCTGACTTGGTTGTAGTGGGCACGTACAATGCCCACATCTATAATGAACAGGGCGCACTCGTAAGGGCTCTCCTTGACACGGATGTCCCTGTAGTCGTCGTGACCATGAGGAATCCATACGATATCGTCCAGTTCGCGGCCGCAGAAACCTGCATAGCCGCCTACGGATTCAGGGAGTGCACAATGCGTGCTGTGGCGGAGCTGATCTTCGGGGCCATCGAGCCCCGGGGCAGGTTGCCCGTCTCCATTCCGGGGATATGCCCTTGTGGAACAGGGTTGACGTTCCAGGGATGAGCGTCGGCATCTCCTGTGTTCGAAGGTGCAGGTTGCTGGCCTCAAGGCGGAGGCCATAGCCTTTAGCAACTACGAGTATTCCGGGCGAATCAGAGAAACGGCTTCATCGTCGAGGATATGCAGGGCCGACTTTTGGCCTGAAAAGATTTTGAATATGTCGCAATAGCCGTAACAGGGCAGGCAGAGCCATTGCGGCACGGGGCGGGGCGGCGCCTGATTCCGGCTCTGCAAGGAAATCCAAAGGGGGCACAAGGTGGATGAGAAATAACAAGGAAGTCAATGCGGTGCAGGCAACAAAGACTGCTGACTACTGTCTTGCAATTATTCGGGGACGATATCCCTCTCTTGCGCCTGCCGAGCAGAAGGCGGCATTCTTCATACTGGAACACCCAGAATCTGCAGCTGAAATGACCTCGGTTCAGCTGGCCGCGGCGGCAGGGGTGAGCGAGTCGACTGTGGTCAAATGCTGCCAGCGCCTGGGGTTCACCGGGTTTTCCCAGCTCAAGCTGGCGCTGGTCAGAGAGCTTGCCACAAGCAGGGAGGGCGCCTTCGGCGAGGTAGAGCCAGGAGATGATGTTCCTACGATATGCGACAAGATATTCACTGCAACTCTTCAGGCAGTTGAGGATACCGCCAAGGTGCTGGATCCTTGTGAGGTGGCTCTCGCAGCCGAGGCCATATTCAAGGCCAGGCGGATATTCTTCTTCGGAGTGGGTTCCTCGGCAGTGGTGGCCCAGGATGCCCAGCTCAAGTTCATGCGCATAGGGATGACCGCCCACAGCTACCTCGATACTCATGCCCAGCTTACACAGGCTGCATTGCTCGCTCCGGACGATGCTGCAGTAGTGATCACCTACTCGGGCCGAACGCGAGAGGCCACCGATGTGATTGAGCTCGCCCGAGAGTGCGGAGCG